>JAUNGB010000006.1 GCA_030524715.1 Eubacteriales bacterium
TGTGCCGGAAGGCAGGAACGACGCAAGGAGGGCATGCCTTCCGGCATGTTAAAAATATGAAAGAAGCCAGCAGGTTGTTTGGAAAATAACTACTATATCAGGAAAGTTCAGTGTTGTACACTTCAGAACGAAATGGAGTGCTTTCCTATAGAGACGGGAGTCATCTCACATTTGATATACCAAAAAATAATGCTGCAGACTGCACAAATTATTTTATTATCTTGTGCAGTTTACAACATTATTGTACGTCTTGTCTTTTTCCATTTTAATCTGACGATCCACTGCCGCCATATAGGCGTCCAACTGCCCGGCGCAGGATGAATCAGATTTGTTTTACGTATTCCTTAAACATATCTCCACGCTGTTCGTAGTTGTCGAACTGGCCCCAGCTTGCGCAGGCAGGAGATAACAGAACCGCATCCCCGGGGGCGGCCTTCTCCGCGCAGAACTTTACTGCCTCTTCCAGGTTCTCGCACAGGACGATCTCATGGAAGCCCAGACGTTCCGCCGCTTCTTTGATCTTATATCTGGTCTGGCCGATCAGAACCAGACAGCGTACCTTGCCGCCGAAGGACTGGATCCACTGGTCATAGCTGGATTCCTTGTCGTAGCCTCCCCCTATTAAAAAGGTCGGACGGTTCATTGCCTGGATACCCTTGATGGCGGCGTCCGGATTGGTTCCCTTGGAATCATTGTAGTAAACGACTCCGTTTTTCTCTGCCACATATTCGATACGATGGGCGACCGCGGTAAATTCACAGACGCTCTTTCTTATGCTCTCCACAGGAACGCCCGCGTAATATGCCATTGCGGCAGCAGCCATTACGTTTTCAAAGTTATGCTGTCCCAAAAGCTTAAGTTCCCCGGTATGCACTATCGGGATCTCTTCCTCTGCCGTTTTCAGCACAATTAAATCGCCGTCCAGGAAAATCCCCTCGTCCAGCCTGCGGACGCTGGAAAAATATACGGCCTTCGGGGTGATATGCTTACCAAACTCACGGAGCACTTCGTCCTCATAATTCAGGACGCAGGTATCCTCCGGCTTTTGATTTTTGACGATCAGCTCTTTTACGCGGATATATTCCTCCATGGTATGATGGCGGTTCAGGTGATCCTCTGTGATATTAAGGATCGCGCTGACCTTCGGCGCAAATTTCTCAATGGTCTCAAGCTGGAAACTGCTGATCTCGGCTACCGTCACCGTATCTTCTCTCATCTCCAGCGCCTTTGAGGTATACGGAGTTCCGATATTGCCCACCACGAAAACGGAATCTCTTGCGTCCTCCATAATTTTGCCCAGGAGGGCTGTCGTGGTAGTTTTGCCGTTGGTTCCTGTAATCGCCAGAACCTCTCCCTTTCCAATCCGGTAGGCCAGCTCCACCTCTCCCCATACAGGAAGCCCCTGCTCATAAAAACTCCTTACAAGGGGGATATCCGTGGGCACACCCGGACTTAATACCACAAGATCCAGGCTCTCCTGCACCTCCCGGGGCAGTTCTCCGGCATAAACCTCCAGTTCATAATCCCCCCGGGTTTTATGTATCACTTCTTCTTTATCGATTTGGGGATTTCCGTCATAAATGACAGGAAACGCACCGACCTTTCCCAACAGGTCCGCCGCACCGATCCCGCTTTTGCCGGAACCGAATACGAGGACCCTCTTTCCTGTTAATTCCATGAAACTTCCTCCTTATAATGCCAGAAGGGCAATCAGGCACATAATGGCAGTTACTACAGAGAATACCGCAACCACCCGTGTTTCCGACCATCCGCAAAGCTCAAAATGATGGTGTATCGGAGCCATTTTGAAAATACGCTTGCCATGGGTCGCCTTAAAGTAAGTTACCTGTATGATCACAGACAATACCTCTACCAGATAAATCAGACCTACCAGAAGAATAAAAAGCGGCATCTGAAGCACATAGGCAGTACCTGCCACAAATCCGCCCAGAGCCAGGGAGCCCGTGTCCCCCATAAAGACCTTTGCAGGATACACATTAAACAGCAGAAAGCCCATAAGGCTTCCTACAACAGCGCAGGTCACCGGCTCAATATCCGCGCCAAGGCCAATAGAAACAACGGTAAAAAATACCGCTACGATCAGGGTAACGCTTGAAGCCAGGCCGTCCAGGCCGTCTGTGAAATTCACGCCGTTTACCGTACCGATCACCGCAAAAAACAGCACCGGAATCGCAAGCCATCCCAGATTCAGGTAATGGTCGCTCCAGAAGGGAATGCGCATACTAAGAGAAATATCCGTATATTTCACAAGATAAAACGCAAATATTCCGGTTACGACTACCTGCAGAGAAAATTTCTGCCAGGGAAGCAGTCCGTCAGAACGCTTCAGCACTACCTTTAAATAATCATCCAGAAATCCAATCAGCCCAAATCCCAAAGTCAGAAACAGCACCGGGACGATCTTCGGATAATCCTTGATGTAAAACAGGGAGGTCACTACTGCAGCGATCAGAAAGATCACGCCGCCCATGGTAGGAGTACCTGCTTTTTTCAGGTGAGACTGTACGCCATTCACCCGCTCTGTCTGCCCCATCTTCAGTCTCCTAAGAAACGGAATGATGATCGGCCCTAATATGGTGCTGATCGCAAATGAGATCAACACAGGGATCACAATTTGAAATTCCATCCTCACACCTCTTATAATTCTTTTGTTTTTTCATGTGTCTTATAGTATAAAGCTTTTTCGGCGAATTATCAACCCTCACCTTGCATTCCTGTCCGTTACTTATTTTATGGTTTTATTCCGTTGCTTTTGCATCCTCCGCTGTTTTTTCGATTCCCAGATACGGAAGCACATTTTCAAAAATGCTTCTGATCACGGGCGCGGCTATGGTACCTCCGTAATAAACGCCCTGGGGATCATGGATGATACACAGTCCCAGAATCTGCGGATCTTCTGCGGGAGCAAAGCCCAGAAATGAAGAAATATAACGGTTGGCGCTTCTGGGAAGTGTCTGGGAGGTAGCCGTCTTCCCCCCGATGGCGTATCCGTCGATCCGGGCATTCTTGCCGGAACCCACAGACACCACCTGCTCCAGGATATACCGGACTGTCTCGGAGGTCTTTTCAGAAAGGATCCCTGTCTCTACCGGATATTCCAGCTTTTTCACATAGGTTCCCTCCGGATTCTGAACCGTCACCCCGAAATGGGGCGTAACCCTGTTTCCTCCGTTGATCAGTGCGCTTACGGTGGTTGCAAGCTGGATGGGCGTGATCTGGAAGGACTGTCCGAAAGAAACGGTTGCAAGCTCCACATTTCCCATATTTTCTTTCTGGTGCATGATCGTCCCCGCCTCACCCGGAAGGTCTATTCCTGTTTTTTTCAGAAGTCCGAACCGACGGAAATATTTATAGTAGTTATCTACTCCCAGACGCAGCCCCACCTCTATAAACACAGGATTACAGGAATTCTGGGCGCCTTCCACAAAATTCTGGGAACCGTGCCCCGTTCTTTTTGCACAGTGGATCCTTCTGTCGTCTACGATCTTATAGCCCGGACAGGAAAAGTGGTCGTTGACCGATACAACTCCTTCCTCCAGCCCTGCGGACATTGTAATGATCTTAAACGTCGAACCCGGTTCATAGGTGTCGTTCAGACATGGGTTTCTCCACATCTGGTTCAGGAGATCCTGCTTCTGCTGCGCGTCCAGCCCGGAGGTATCCTCTGAAGTATTGAGGGTAAACGGGTCGTTCAGATCGAATTCTGGTACATTTACACAGGCATAAATCTCCCCGTTTTGGGGATTCATAAGCAGAATCGAAACCCGGTCCGCCTGCTTTTCTTCCATGACCTTTAAAGCTGCCTGCTCTGCAAATTCCTGGATATTTGCGTCCAGGCTGATCCTCAGATCGTCCCCGGACACCGGATCGATACGGCTTTCGCCGATTTCATCGATCTCCACGCCCCGGGCGTCTGTGGTGGTAAGGATCTTTCCCGGCGTTCCGCTTAAAATATCTTCATATTTTACTTCCAGACCGATAATTCCCTGGTTATCCCCGCCTGTAAAGCCCAGCACCTTGGACGCCAGAGTCCCATAGGGATAATAGCGCTTATAATCTTCATCCACCTTTACTCCCGCAAGCCCGTGATCACGGATGGCGTCTCCGACGCTTTTTTCCACGTTTGTCTTAATACGCTCTATGGAAGAAACCTTCTCCACTCTTTTTCGGATGGTCTCTTCCTCCATTTGAAGCTCTTTCGCCAAAACCTGAATCACCTTTTCCGGCTCTTTTATCTGACTGTGGATCACGGAAATTGTACAGACAGTTTTATTGGCCGCCAGCACTTTGCCTGTGGCGTCCAGAATTCTCCCTCTTGCCGCCTTGATATCCCGTTCCCTCTCATGCAGATCCTTTGCCTTTTCATAATAATAATCTGACCGGAATCCCATAAGATATACCAGTCTTCCGATCAGTCCCACAAGCATCAGAGCGCAGCAGAGAAAAACTATCCAAACCTTCTTTTTATGGAATGTCTTATTTTTTTTCATAAAAATCCCCCCGCCGGATTCGTCATATTAATATATGACAGCCTCCTGCGGGGGTATTCAGCGGTTTTACATTGTCAATCCATAGCCCTGCAGCCAGTGCAAGGCTTGAGGTGAACAGTAATGTTTTTACAATTATTCAAAGCCTGCCTCTTCGTTGGTGATTCCTTCACTTTCCATATCATTTCCCTGAATAGGATCTTCATTGTCCTCTAGGGGCGCGGGAGCGCTTTCATTGGAAACAGCCTCCGGCAGATCCTCTGAAGAATCATCCAGATTCTCAGACATCACATACTCGCCGTCTTCGTTATAGACATATTCGCCGTTTTCGTCCAGAAGATATCCCTGCTCATCGATCCTGTTTCCCTCAAAGTCGATACGATTGCCTTCACCGTCGACCAGATTTCCTTCAGAATCAATCTCTCCGCCCGGCACGCTCTCCACATATCCGGTAAAGCCTTCCCAGATCTCCGTCTCACCGACATACCCGTCGGAGGAAACCTCATCCGGCATAATATTCAGGTAAGGCAGCAGCTCGTTCAGGATCGCCTGGGCAACATACTGGGGATATTTACTGTCCGCCTGATCCTCTGCGTTAGGCTCGTCGATCACCACATAAATGACCACCTGGGGATCGTCAACAGGGGCAAAGCCGATAAAGGATACCACATATTTGCCATTGTTACGGGGCAGCTTTTCCGCTGTTCCCGTCTTACCTCCGGAGCTGTAGCCCTGCACCTTGGTATAACGGCTGGTGCCTTCTTCCACACTGGACTGCATATACTCGCGGATTTCCTTGGAAATATACCCGGAAATGGTCTGCTTCAATAAAGTCGGCGTGATGGTTTTGATAACTCCGCCGCTGGAATCCGTAATCTCCGTCACCAGATGGGGCTGGTAATAATAGCCGCCGTTGATGACTGCGCACATAGCATTGATCTCCTGGATCATGGTGCAGGTAAAGCCCTGTCCAAAGGCAGAGCAGGCAAGCTCCGTTTCTCCCATAGTATCCGTTGTATGGATAATACCGGTGCCTTCGTTGGGAAGGTCTATTCCTGTTCTTGTCCCGAAATTAAACTGGCTCTGGGCTTTAATAAACTGCTCGCTGCCCATTTTGGCCGCAATCTGCATCATGCCGTCATTACAGGAATTGGCGATAACCTCCGCCAGTGTTTCCGTTCCATGGGCATTAGGATAAACGGCGCATTTGATCGTGGTATCAGAGCCAAAATTCTGATAACCGTCGCAGACAAATGTATCCGAGGTCGTTATGCTGCCTTTTTCCAGGGCGGAAGCCATAACGATGGGCTTCACTGTAGAACCCGGCTCATAGGCGTCTGTAATGCAGTAGTTGCTCCACATTCCATTGAGGGCCTCTACTGTTTCGGCGTCATTCATTTTTTTGATTTCTTCTTCCGTATAGACATTGGACATATCTCTGGGCTCATTTAAATCATAGCGGTCTCCGCCGTCCATGGCAAGGATTTCCCCTGTGGACGGATCCTCCACGATCACCCCTATATTTTTAGCCCCCATTTTCTTATTGAAGGCATTCACCCATTTTTCTACGATCTGCTGGGCGCCCACATCCAGGGTAGTCTTGATATTCCTTCCGTTGGAAGGCTCTATGATCGTCTGCTCCACGTCGGCATTATTGTTAAAATACCCGTACTGCCGTCCGTCGGCGCCTGTCAGGGTACTGTTATAATACCCTTCAAGCCCCCAGTCAGCCGTATCTCTGGCAAAGGTAAAACCGATGGTATCACAGGCAAGCTCATTAAAGGGATAGCTGCGGAGATAATCCTCTTCAAACCAGACTCCCACCACATTAAGGCGTTCCTTTTCCTCTTCGTCAGAAAGTTCCATTTCATCCGTAACGGTCGTATATTCCTCGAATGCCTTTTTTTCGTCCATGGAAAGCTCTTTTTTAAGTATCTGGTACTGGCTCTGGCTGGTGCTGGGGTCATTCAGGCGGCTGCGGATATCCTCTTCATCAAGCCCCAGAATATCCACCAGCGCCTTGACTGTGGGTTCTATATACGGCTGTTTCGGATTGTCGTCCGTCCCTGTATTGGTGTTTACCGCTTTACAATCCAGTATGACATTATACACTTTATTGCTGGTTGCCAGAAGATTACCGTTCCTGTCATAGATATCTCCCCGTTTCGCGGGAATGACACGGCTCTCATACTTTTGCTGCGCCTGACTTAATACCTGTTTTTTATATTTGTCGCCGTTTGTGGCATTGATATAGGTTATCCGTGCCAGCAAACCAAACAAAGCCAGTAATACCCCTCCAAAGAGTATTACCAGCTTCTTTTTCATTTGGTAATTGATCTTTCTTTTTGGTTTCCTTCTGCTTTTTCTTCGATTTGTACTGCTCAATTTATCACCTACTTAGATTCCGGAATATCCTGATACTGTCTCACATAGCTGCTTCTGGAGGTCTGGTATGTTTTCACCTGGTCATCGGAAGGATATTTCATACCAAGACGCCCTATGGCGATCTTCTTGATCTCATTTAAATCCACATTGGATACTACCTGACTGTAGTATGCGTCATTGTCTTCTCTGAGCTGTGTCAATTCTGTTTCCAGGGCCGCCGCTTTTTTCATGCTTGCGGAAATTTCAGTTCTGACCTGAAGAAAATTAATGGAAAAATACAGGACCGCCGCGCATACCACGGCAAGAAATACCACAAATCCGCGGCTCATGCCCATGGCCTTCTCACGGTTATGCTGCGCCTGACGGCTTAGCTGGCGGCTGCGCTCTGCTTTTTGTCGTTCTGTATTTTTATGGGGATTCGCCTGCTTTTTCCTTCTGGCAGGCGCAGCCTGCCGCGAAGGACGAGGATTCCTTACCAGCGTCTCCTGAAGCCTTCTGGCAGTATTTCCATCCACATACATTCCCCGGTTGTTTCTGGCGGTATTCACATTTCTTCTGGCACCTGCCGGTCTGTTCGTTTTAGCCATTTCCTGCCTCTCTGAAATTCTAAACTGATACTTCTGCCTTCTGCGGTAAAGCGGACATTCGCATTCCGCTTTGCTGCATGCTTATCTGCAATAAAACGGACATTCACATTCCGCTTTTCTGTATGCTGCGTTCAAATATGCGCAGCTTGGCGCTTTTGGAACGGGGGTTAGCTTCCATTTCTTCTTTACCCGGCAAAATAGGTTTTCTGGTTATGACCTTTCCTTTTGATACCTTCCCGCACACGCACACCGGGAAATCCGGCGGGCAGGTACAGGGATTTTCATTTTTACGGAATATGGTCTTAACGATCCTGTCCTCTAAAGAATGGAAGGTAATGATACAGATCCTTCCTCCGTCTCCCAGAATGTCGATCATATCGTCCAGGGAGTCCCTGAGCACGTCCAGTTCCCTGTTCAGTTCAATCCGGATCGCCTGGAAGGTACGCTTCGCCGGATGTCCTCCGGCCGCCTGCATCTTCATGGGAATGGACCGACGGATGATCTCCGTCAGTTCTCCCGTTGTGGTTATTGGGGACTGCTGCCGTGCGGCAACAATATTTTTTGCAATATTCTTTGCAAATTTATCTTCTCCGTAATCACGGATGATACGGTATAATTCTTTTTCTTCATAGCCGTTGACAATATCACCGGCTGTCTGGGTCTGTCTCTGATCCATACGCATGTCCAGCGGCGCGTCGACCCGATAAGTAAACCCGCGCTCTTCATTGTCAAGCTGATAGGAAGAAACCCCTAGATCCAGTAAGATCCCATCTACTTTGTGAATGCCGCGGGCTTTGAGTTCGTTTACCATGTAACAATAATTGCTGCGAATGATTGTCGCCTTATCCCGGTAGGCAGCCAACCTTTCACTCGCAGCAATTATTGCATCTTGGTCTTGATCTATGCCAATAAATCTCCCCTTGGCAGAAAGTTTCTCACATACCCGAAGGGCATGTCCCGCGCCTCCTAAAGTTCCATCCACGTAGATTCCTTCAGGCTTTACCCTTAAGCCGTCAATGGTTTCTTCCAGCAATACAGATTTGTGCTTAAATTCCATATCCGTCTCCTGTTGGATTTCTTTTCAAGCGTGATGCTTAAATGACAATACCCATGTCCTGCATGCTTTCTGCAATACTGTCCATGTCATCATAATTGCAATTCTCGCTCCACTTTTCTTTACTCCAGACTTCAATCCGGTTGATATTCCCGGTCAGAACCACATCTTTCTCCAGACCAGCGAATTCCCGTAGCGTCTGAGGTACGAGAATCCTCCCCTGCTTGTCCAGTTCACAGCATGTGGCGCCTGCAACAAAGAAACGTGAGAAGGTTCTTGCGTTTTTATTTGTAAGTGGTAATGCTCTGAGCTTCTCTTCAAAGGCTTCCCATTCATCCATCGGATAAATGGAAAGGCAACCATCCAGCCCTTTCGTCAGGACAAACTCTTCCCCTAAGAGTTCCCTGAACTTAGAAGGGATAATCAGACGCCCCTTCGCGTCGATTGTATGATTGTATTCTCCCATGAACATGTGACTCACCTACTCTCGTGAAGTACGAGTCTCCCCTTCGTACTTCGCAGTGCGAATGACATTCTCTGCCACTTTCCCTCCATTCGTCACCACTATTCTCCACTTTCTACCACTTATGAAATCATTCTAACCTATTTTGCCTGAAAATACAAGTGGGAATGTTAGTTTTTTTGTGTTTCAAACAAATCAGGCCCTGCGCAGTTATACTGCGCAGGGCCTCAAATATTACTTCTTAAGCGGTGATAGTCCGTCACATTCTGATGCAGATTTATCCTCTGGTTCCTCTTTTCTCTTCCGGTTCTGTTTCTTCCGGCTTTGGTTCTGGCTTTTCTGATGCCGATTCTGACTCTCCCGGTTCCGGCTCGGTTTCTTCCGATTGCCGCTCTGTTTTTCCCGGTCCCGGCTTTGCTTCTTCCGGTTCCGCTTCTCCTCGTTCCGGCTCGGCTTCTTCCGGTTCTGCTTCTCTCCATTCCAGTTCTGTTCCTACCTGCTCCGGCTCGGTTTCTTCCGGCTCCGACTGTCCTGGCTCCGACTCTGGTTCCACCTGCTCCGGCTCTCCCGGTTCTGCTTCCGGCTCGGTTTCCACCTGCTCCAGCTCTGACTCTCCCGGCTCTGATTCCGGCTCGGTTTCCACCTGCTCCGGCTCTGACTCTTCCGGTTCTGCTTCCTGTTTTTCTGATACAATTCCGGAAGTGTACGTTGGCATGATCCAGTCATCATTATATTCAGAAGCAGCTTTTTCTTCCTCCTGATAAATTTTTTCTCTTCTGCGCTTTCTTGCAGCCTCGCGCTTTTTAACCATGAAACGGCGTACAAAAACCACAGTTCCAAAAACAACGAACAGGACTGCTGAGATTATCTGCGCCGCCGGAAGCTTCGTTCCGGGGATCAGGATCGCGTCTGTGCGAAGCCCTTCTATAAAAAATCTTCCGAACCCGTATCCGGCAAGATACCTCATTGCGATCTCGCCTTCAAATTTCTTTCTCCGGCGATAAGCCATAAGAAGAATAAATAAAAACAAACACCAAAGGCTTTCGTATAAAAAAGCAGGATGTACCTGAATATAATTGACATTCCCGATAGTCGCCAGATTTTCCCGCATCTCTGCGGTTACCTCTCCCGCATGGACGGCAGAAAGAGGAAGCTGCATGGCAGTTACCGCTTCCGTATATTTTCCGAAGGATTGCCGGTTAAAGAAATCTCCCCACCTTCCTATGATCTGCCCGATCAGAAGGCCCATACAGATAATATCCGCCATCTCCCAAAAGGGAAGCTTTTTTATGCGGCAGAACAAGGCTCCTGCAAGAGCTCCGCCCAGAATCCCGCCGTAAATAGCCATTCCGCCGTTTCTTGTATTGAGGATCTCCAGAATATTCCCACGATACAGCTTCCAGTTAAAAATCACATAACAGAGGCGGGCGCCGATCACCGCCGCGATCAGGGCCAGTATCATAAAATCCAGATACATGTCCTGATTCTGATTGCTTCTTTTGGCTTCCAGCACTACAAAAGCAATTCCCAGAAGCATCCCCGCCGCGATCAGCATTCCGTATATTGTAATTTCAAACCCCAGAATATGGACGGATTTTCCCACATATTCCAGATGAAGCCCCAGATTGGGAAAATGAATTGACATATCCATAAAACACCTGTCTTATACGTTGAACCGGAACAGGATCACATCGCCATCCTGAACCACGTATTCTTTCCCTTCCATGCGTACCAGGCCCTTCTCCCTTGCCCCTGCATAGGAACCACAGTCCAGAAGATCCTGATAATTAACAACTTCTGCTTTGATAAAGCCGCGTTCAAAATCCGTATGGATCTTGCCTGCTGCCTTGGGAGCCTTTGTCCCGATCTTAATAGTCCATGCCCTTGTCTCATCCTCCCCGGCAGTCAGAAAGCTCATAAGCCCCAGCAGACGGTAGCTTGCCTTTACCAGCTTTTCCAATCCGGATTCCGTAAGTCCCAGATCCTCCAGAAACATTTTCTTTTCGTCGTCATCAAGCTCTGCGATCTCCTGTTCGATCTGCGCACAGATAACAAAAATTTCACTCTTCTGTTCCTTAGCAAAGGCTTTTACCTCCTGCACATAAGAATTGGAGTCTCCGTCATCTGCCAGATCATCCTCTGCCACATTGGCAGCATAGATTACCGGTTTCCATGTAAGAAGGTTATAAGTATTCATCCATCCCTGCTCGTCTTCGTTCTCCAATTCCATGGTAATGGCCATTTTGCCGTCCTCCAGATGCTCTTTTACCTTCCGGAGGAAATCAAGCTCCTTGGCAGCCTCTTTATCCATACGGGCCGTCTTGGTTACTTTTGCGATTCTTCTTTCAAGGATTTCCAGGTCAGAGAAGATCAGTTCCAGATTAATGGTCTCAATGTCCCTCATGGGGTTAATGCTTCCATCCACATGAATGACGTTAGAATCTTCAAAGCAGCGTACCACATGGACGATAGCATCCACCTCACGGATATTTGCAAGAAACTGGTTGCCAAGCCCTTCTCCCTTGGAAGCGCCCTTTACCAGTCCGGCTATGTCAACAAATTCAATGACTGCCGGGGTCACCTTACGGGAATGATAAAAATCTCCCAGAAGGGAAAGCCGTTCATCAGGTACTGTAACGATGCCCACATTGGGATCAATGGTACAGAACGGATAGTTTGCGGATTCCGCCCCTGCCTTTGTCAGAGAATTAAATAATGTGCTCTTTCCTACATTCGGTAAACCTACGATTCCTAATTTCATATTTATCTTTACCTGTCCGGAAATCCTTGATTTTCAAGGGTTTCTGCCTTTCTCTATATTTTGTCTGCGCCTTCTGCATCTTTGTTTCTTGAACCGCGCATCTAAAGCTACGCGGATTTCTTCTGTTCTTTAAAGGTTTTTCCCCATAATGTACGGACTCTTTTCTCAGTAAAACGGACACTCGCGTTTCGCTTTGCTGCTGAGTAAAAAAAGAGTCCGATGTGACTATAAAGTATAGCACAAAGACTCCGTTTTTTCAATCTTATTTATTCCAATTGGGCGGCAAAGCGCGGGCAGAAAGAATTGGAGGCTACGAACCAGCAGATCATTGCAGACGGTATGATCCCGATGAAAAGCGTTTTTCAAACGCGCAAGCAATTCATAAGAAATGCAGTATGAAATATCTAAAACGGCTGCTTCCTTTGAAAAATTTCAAAAGAAGCTTTGGGAAACCTATAACATCCGCGTAAAGGAGCAGCGTAACCTTTGCCTGAGAATTTTTCGTTTGCTTTATACTCACCACAGATTTTGCAGTAACGCCCCTTTTTCTTCATTGCATCTCCACGTTTGGTCGATATTTAAGAAAACCATTCTGCAAGTCAATAAAGCGATCATCAAAAATTTCTTCTAAAACCTGTCTGCAAGGAACTCTTTTTACTCTGGCAACATCAGATGCCTCTATTACTTTAAATGTCTGCTGTTTATGTTCCTCACAAAAATCAACAAACGAATCAATATAAGGCTGCGCTTCATCCCAAGTCCATAACAATTCTTTTTTCAATCTTAAAAAAGACGATACGGCGCTGATGCATCGAACATTCTCAAAACTGATGGCTCCATTTCTGGCAACCTTATCATCCGAGCAAAATACATATACCTGTTCGCCATTGAAAAGAGCCAGAAGCTGTAAAAGCACATAGGATTTGATTTCCCCAATGCTGCTATGCTTCCCGATTTCTTCATCTGCTTGTTGTAATGCCTTCTGATAATCGGGCAGCGCAGCGTTCAGATAGTCGAAGATGTTTAACGTATTATAGTGATCTCTGAAATAAGATTTTGAGAAAGCATCACAAGCTGCTTTCAACATCTGCGTGTAGGCGGCGCACGCAAAATCTCCCCTGATCTTTATCAATTCCTTCAGAATATCGCCATCTGAAAAGCATTGCACGCTTCCATCCTGTATTTTTTGATTCAACCATCCAATAGCGTCCTGATTATGCCGGGTCAATTCCTCTACAACTTTTTGATGGCAAAAGAACGTGTACATCGGCATTTCCAGAATCATATCGGTCAAATGCTTTCCGGCATTGTCATGGATAAAATAGGTCTTTGAAATGAAGTCCGTGTCCAAAAGTGCATACTTTTTCCCTTTCATTAGACACCCCTCAATCCATACCCAACTCTTTTTTTAACGCAGAGATAAACGAATCATCTTCTTTTTGCCTGGATTCCGTTAAATAATCATGGTGTGTATTGTAGTCTATTTTTTCCAAAAGAGAACCAAACGACTCTGTTCCAGCACCGTCAAGCTGCCAGCGTCTGGCCTTTCCTGTCAATTCACTTCTTTTTTCTATATCAGTTGTTTTTACATTTAACAAAATATCCGCCTGGCACCGTGTAATACATTGACTTTCATACAGTCTTAGTACGACCGCCTTATAAGGCATCGCAAACATATCCATCAACTGCAGGATCGAATCAACGTCTATTTTTTCTTTCTCAATTCCAAAAAGAAAAAGCTGATTTTTTAGTAACTGATCCGGCATCAGGAGCAGTCCCGCAAAGGCGTTTGCCTCTAAATCTTCTTGTGTTTTCCCAATTTCATTCGCTGTGTCCGAGTCCAACAGCGATCCGTTTTTAATATAACTTTGGTCTGCATCTTCGGCATAGCAGTAAATATGGTAAAGCTCATGTGCCGCTGCAAAAAACTGTTTGCATAAAGCAAGTGCTGAATTGATGCAGACAAAAATAGTCCCTCGCTTCAAAAAAGTCATTGCCCACAATTCATCATCGTGGATCGGATACCTAAAGACCTCTAAGGGGATTTCTTTCTTCCGCGCATAGTTCTCTATAACAGCAAAAACATTATCTTTAATAATAGAGTTTCCACAGTAGATTGCTGCAAATTGTCTGGCTATTTCGTTCAACTGCGCGAATTTTTTTCCCTGCGTTTCATAGAGGCTGTTTTGTAAAACGCTGCTCATCCATTATCCTCCCACGGTTTCTCCATTCTTTTTCCATTCTCGTATACCTTAGAATGAAAAAGCAGCATATCAGAAAGTTCATCTGCAATTTCAATTCCTCTGCGTGCTGCCGGCGTCTTCACGCGTCCCATGAAAGCATGAACGACATTTGTATCAATCAGCTTTTCAGGCATTTTCATCAGCGTATCCATTGAAACGTGCAGATATTCTGAAATTTTATGAAGTTCTATGGCGTTAATGGTTCTCGAACCATTCATAATTTTACTCATGGTCTGCTTGGAAACACCGATTACTTCCGCCAGATCAATTTGCTTCTTGTTCTCTTTTTTTAGTTCTGCTTGAATATTGTTTGCAATCATCACATTGACATCGATCATATAAATTCCTCCTGATACTTATATTATATCTTTCTTTTTCATTTTGGTCAACGTCAGGTGGATTTTTAACAAAAGATTTTTATTATTGTCCATTATTTATTTACTGCTTTTTCGGCCCATAAATGCGGCATACAATGACCAATGAAAGCAGCAACGGAAGAACGACTATAACGTATATCATAAAGACTCTGTTTTTTCAACATTAGTCCCTGGACATTATCATCAGGAGCGTTCCCTCCGTGAAAGTGACCTCCGCCGTTTCTTCCTGTATCTCGTTGCTTACGGTAAGCCCGCTGTCCGACGGTCTTAACTGATATCCTGAGAGAGGATATTTAAAGCCCTTCAGGGTCAGTCCGGAGACCTCTGCGCCTACCGGAAAAAACGAAACAAAATCTCCGAACTGTTCATTCCGCTTCAGAATCGTCCCGCTTTCGATCAGGGATATCCGGTTTCTCTCATCCACAAGGCTGATCCGTACCCCAAGTTCTTTTCCCATGGACAAAAGTCCTATATTCGCCAGCACATGGTCTATACGGCTTCCGGTGGCGCCGAGGATCACTATGTCCTTTGCCCCTTTTCCGACAGCATAATTTACAGCGGACTGGGTATCCGAATCATCCTTTTCCGGTTTCAGACGGAGAATCTCCATCTTCCCATTTCCACTGTCCTTCAGGAATCTCTTCCCTTCTGCGGACAGACTGTCGAAATCGCCCACAGCCGTATCCGGTACGATTCCCGCATCCATAAAAAATTCCAGTCCCTTATCCGCCGCCAGAAGCCGGAGATTCTGCTTTCCTGACTTTTCCATTGTCTTTTTTAAAAAAGCGAGGGCAAAATCTCTCTGGATATTGCCCCCGCTTACAATCAACGTATCGATCATGCTGTCCCTCATCATTCTGCCTGACCGCTGATCTTTTCGATCCTGCGGCAGATACGTTTTACATTTGTTTCCAGATCCCCTTTAAAGACATAGGAGCCCGCCACCAGAAGATTGGCGCCTGCATCAATGACTGTTTCCAGAGTTTCATCATTGATTCCTCCGTCCACCTGGATATCCACATCCAGTTCCTCTCTCCGGATCAGTTCCCGAAGCTCCTTAATTTTTTCCGTAGATTCCGGAATATATTTCTGCCCTCCAAAGCCGGGCTGTACAGTCATGATAAGCACCATATCCACATCCTTCAGAAGATGGCTGATGTCATTGACCGGAGTTGCCGGCTTAATGGAAACGCCGACCCTGACTCCCGCGTCCCGGATCAGTTCAATAGCGCGTTCCAGATCCTCACATGCTTCCGCATGGACGGTAATGGAATCTGCGCCGCATTCAGCAAAATCCTGAATATAACGTTCCGGCGCAGTTACCATCAGATGAACGTCAAAAAACATCTTTGACTCCTTACGGATGGACTTGATCACCGGCATTCCAAAGGATATGCTCGGGACAAAATCTCCGTCCATCACGTCAATATGAAGCCATTTGATCCCCGCCCGTTCCAGAGTCTGGATCTGTTCTCCAAGGCGGTTAAAATCCGCTGATAATATCGAGGGACATAACTGATACATTTTCTAGTATCTCCTTTTCTCTTTTAATTCTTCGTAAAGGCCCAGATAATTTTCATACCTGAGTCTGCTGATCTCCTGCTTCTTGAGGGCTTCCTTTACCGCGCAGCCCGGTTCATGGATATGGCGGCAGCCCTGAAAACGGCACCGGCCTTCATATCCTCGAAATTCCGGAAAAAAGTCCTTTAGTTCCTGCTCTTCCATATCGGTAAGATACAGAGACGAAAACCCCGGCGTATCTACAAGGTACGTGTTCTCCGCCACAGGAATCACCTGGGAATGGCGCGTGGTGTGGCGGCCCCGCTTCAGCTTCCGGCTGATCTCCCCGGTTTCCATCTGTACCTCTTCCTGCATGAGATTGGTCAGGGAAGATTTCCCCACGCCTGACGGCCCTGCCACCACCGTTGTTTTTCCCTTCAGGATTCTTCTGATCTCACAAAGCCCCTGTTCCTTCAGGGCGCTGGCAAGGATCACCTGATAGCCGCAGCCCTGATAAATATTGTACAGCTCCTGTATTTCCTCTTCCGACGCCAGATCCTTTTTATTAAAGCAGATAACCGCCGGGATTCCTTCCCGTTCCATCATAATGAGGAAGCGGTCCAAAAGCATAAAATTCGGTTTGGGGTTTTCCATGGCGAAAATAACAAGGGCCTGATCCACGTTTGCCACAGCGGGGCGGATGAGGGAGTTCCGTCTGGGAAGGATCCTGACAAGATTGCCTTCTTTTTCTTCCGCATCCAGAACTTCAAGCTCCACATCATCTCCCACCAGCGGTTTCCGGTTATCTTTACGGAAGATTCCCTTTGCCCTGCATTCGTAAATCTCCCCGTCCTGCGCATGGATATAATAAAAACCCGCAATTCCTTTTATAATCTTTCCCTGCATGGATTATTCTGCCTTTTCAAAGGAGATCGTATATTCTCCAAGCTTCTGATAGGTTCCGTTGATCTCCTCAGACAAATGCAGAGTTCCTGTAGCAACTCCCGGCGCGCCGGTCAGGTCAAGCTTATACGGGAAGGTAAGAGGCTGCCCCTCAAGTACTACGTTGGCTGTCAGTTCTCCGCCGACCTCCTGTACCAGCTCCAGACGGACGTTTCCGCCCTGATAACCGGCGGGAGTATTCAGCCTCTGAGTACACTTCCAAACCTCTCCTGCTGCCGCCGCCGCATTCTGTGCCTGAATATCCTCCTGTGAGGTCTGGCTTGTATCCGACGAAGATAACTGTCCTTCTGTCTGTGCATCCTCCGTCTGCGATTCTGACGGATCCTGATCTCCTGTACTTACCACGATCGTGATCGGCTCGTCCGGATTTGCGTAATCGTAGCCTGCCGGATCCTGGGAGATAACCTCCCCTGCCGCCACATCGGTGCTTCTCTGCTCTTGAATATTGATATCCACAAACTTACCAAGCGTCGTCACGGCTTCGTTTTCTGTCATTCCTACAACACTGGGTACCTCCACGCTGTCCCCGTAATCCACGCCGCGGCTGATCACCAGCGTAACCGTATTGCCCGTCTGTGCGGCTGTTCCCGCTTCCGGAACCGTGTAATACGCATATCCCGGATCCACATACGGATATCCGTTATCATCGACCTCGCTGTACTCTTTGCGGACCTCCACTACAAAGCCCATATCCTCAAGGGTCTGCTGGGCTTCAATTCCTGTTCTTCCGTCTGTATCGGGGATATTGACCTCCTGCGCTCCCTTGCTGATATAATACTTGATGGTGGTATTTTTCTCTACCATGGTTCCTGCCGCGATATCCTGGGATGAAATTCTTCCCTTCTCCTGAGTGGACGCTTCCTCGCCCATAAGCTGATAGCCAAGGTTTGCCTCAGAGATAAGGGTTTCCGCCTCTTCCTCAGTCTTTCCTGTTAAATCCGGTACCGCTACCAGAGAATCGTCTTCTTCATTCTGGCTTTCCTGCTTCGCAGGAGTTTCCGTATTGCTGCCGCCTATGAGTCCTGATGCCTTGCCGATAAAAATAATGATCACTACCAGGATCACCGCTCCGATGATCAGAGACAGGATCGTCAGAAGACGGCCTGTGTTATGCTGACCCTGCTTCCGGCTTTCCTGCTTCTTCCGTCGCTTCGGCTGTTCTTCCCTCATGCGCCTGCGGGGAAGGTTCTCTTCCCGGGAATCGTCATAGTCAGTCTCATAGATCTCTTCTTCCAGATCTGCCGCCTCATTCTTGGCAGGCTTCGGGGTATGCTTGATCTTACCAAGCTCTTCATCAGAAAATACAACGGTTTTTGCTTCATTATCCACATCCGAAAGCTTCACGAAATCCCCCTGGGGATCGATCAGGGAATGCTTCAGGTCCGCGATGACCTCTTCCATGCGCTGATAGCGGCGGCCCACGCTTTTCTGCGTACATTTAAAAATGATCTGCTCCAGGCTGTAAGGAAGATCTTCTGTAAAGACGCTGGGCGGAACCATTTCCTCCTGAAGATGTTTGATGGCAATGGCAACGGTAGTATCGCCGTCAAAGGGAACCTTTCCTGTCACCATTTCATACAAAGTAATACCCAAAGAATAAATATCGCTCTTTTCGTCACTGTAGCCCCCGCGCACCTGCTCAGGAGAGCTGTAATGCACGGAACCCATCACATTGGAGCTGATGGTATTGGAGGATGCGGCTCTGGCAATACCAAAATCCGTTACCTTTACCTTACCGTCTGTGGAAATAATAATATTCTGAGGCTTTACGTCACGATGTACCACCCCATGGCTGTGGGCAGTTTCCAGTCCCATAGAAACCTGAATGGCGATACTGGTGGCCTCCTTAATGGAAAGCTTGCCTTTCTTGGAAATATACTCTTTCAGCGTAATACCCTCGATCAGCTCCATAACGATATAGTAAACGCCCTCGTCATCTCCTACGTCAAAGACATTTACAATATTGGGATGCGTCAGTCCTGCGGCCGCCTGGGCTTCACTCCGGAATTTGCGTACAAACGTAGCGTCCTCCCGGAATTCCGGCTTCAGCACCTTTACCGCCACAAAACGGTTCAGCTTATGGTCCTTCGCCTTGTATACGTCCGCCATGCCGCCGGTTCCTATTTTTGCTAAAATTTCATAGCGCTCTGCTATGATCATACCCGTTTTCAACATTTCTCCACCTCATTTGTGAATGGTTCTATTAATACGATTGCTATGTTATCCTTTCCCCCGTTCTGGTTGGCTTCCTTCAAAAGTGCTTCTCCCTTCTGCATAAGGTCTGCATCCGGATTTAAAATGATTTCTTCCATTTTTTTATCTTCCACCATGTTGCTCAGCCCATCGGAGCACATCAATACCGTGCCGCCCGGTTCCAGCTTCAGATCGAAGAAGTCCACGTCAACCGTTCTTTCCGCTCCCAGCGCCCTGGTAATGATATTTTTGTCAGGATGGTTTCTGGCTTCCTCTTCCCTGATCTCTCCCATCCTTACCATTTCCTGTACTAAGGAGTGGTCTCTGGTTACCTGCCTGATATGATCCTGAATAACATAAAGACGGCTGTCGCCCACATTTGCCACGTATGCATAATGTCCGACGATGGTAGCCACAACGATGGTGGTTCCCATTCCTCTGTAGCGTTCTTCTTTCTGTGCCTGGTCTATGATTTCCGAATTTGCAATCTCAATGGCATGACGGATTACCTTGATCGGATTAAAATCCGCATCCTCCCGAATCTGTCCCACTAAAATCTCAACGGCGTGCGAGGATGCAAAATCTCCGGCATTGTGTCCCCCCATTCCGTCAGCAACAACAAAGAGATTTGGCAGATTTCCCACCGGGTCTTCGGAAACGAACACATAATCCTGGTTCATCTTCCTCCTCTGCCCTACGTCTGTAGCTGAATATATCCTCATGTCGCTTCTCGCTTTCTGTTTTTTGTCCAAGATATCAGATCTCACATCTGATATATCTTTTTCTCAGTTGTCCACAGGCACCGTCTATATCGCTGCCCATTTTCCTTCTTATAGTAACATTTATTCCGCATTTTTCAAGTTTTATTTTAAAATTCTCCACTGCCTGACGGGTAGAACGTGTAAAAGAACGCTCTTTAATGGGGTTTACCGGGATCAGGTTCACATGGCAGTTGATTCCCCTGATGCGCCCGGCAAGCTCTCCCGCGTCCCCTTCACTGTCGTTCACCCCCGCCACGAGACTGTATTCAAAAGTCAGCCTACGCCCGGTTTTGCTGAAATAATTACGGCAGGCCTCCAATACCTGATCCATACTGTACTTCTTTGCAATGGGCATCAATTCCTGCCGTTTGGCGTCGTTTGGCGCATGCAGGGAAATTGCCAGAGTGATCTGGAGCTTTTCCTCCGCCAGCTTATACATTGCAGGCACAAGCCCGCACGTGGATACGGTCAGATTCCTCTGGCTGATATGAATGCCGCCCTCTTCCGTAAGAATATGGATAAAGCGCAGCAGATTATCGTAATTGTCAAGGGGTTCTCCTGTTCCCATGACGACCACATTGGACACCCTCTCCCCGGTCAGAACCTGAATCCGGTAGATCTGATCCAGCATCTCCGATGGAAGAAGGTTTCTGGTAAGACCTCCGATGGTGGAAGCGCAGAACCGGCAGCCCATCCGGCAGCCTGCCTGGGAAGAAATGCAGACGGAGTTTCCGTGCTTATAGCGCATGAAAACGCTCTCGATCACGTTTCCGTCAGATAACCGGAACAGGTATTTTCTGGTTCCGTCAATCTTCGAGGTCTGTACCTCCACAGGCTCAAGAGATGTTATGGGATAATCGGACAGCTTTTCTCTCAGGCTTTTGGGAAGATTGGTCATTTCCTCATAAGAAGCCGCCAAATGCTCATGAAGCCAACTATATATCTGTTTGGCGCGGAAAGGCTTATCGCCGATCTCTTCCATAAGATTTTTTAATTCTTCTATTGTCATCGACTTTATGTCTGTCATATTTCCGCTCATTTCCTTCTGAATCTTGCAATAAAGAATCCGTCTGTCTTGTGAACGCCCGGAAGAAGCTGCAGATAGCCAAGCCGGGTGGTTTCTGAATGGAGTTCCTCCGGAAGGTAAGGATCCAGGCTCTCCAGACGGAACGGGTAATTATTTAAAAACCACATCATATTTTCTTCGTTTTCTTCTTTTGCAATGGTACACGTGCTGTATATCAGTACGCCTCTGGCTTTTACATATTCCGCGGCCCGGTTCAGGATCGTTCTCTGCAATATCACGATTTCCTCCTGCCTCTGGGGCGTTACGCGGTATTTGATCTCCGGCTTTTTGCCTATGACCCCGTAGCCGGAACAGGGTACGTCCGCCAGGACGATATCAGCCCTGCATTCGGATTCCACGTCAAATACCGTAGCGTCCTGAACCCTTGCCTGCACATTGATAGAGCCTGTCCGCCGGATATTTTCCTCGATAAGATCCACCTTACTCTGGCTGATATCACGGGCATCCACGGTTCCGTAGCCCTCCATCTTATCCCCGATATGCAGGCTCTTCCCGCCCGGCGCTGCGCACACATCAATGACGTAATCGCCTTTCCTCGGAGCCGCGGCCTCGGCTACCAGCATGGAGCTGACATCCTGCACCTGGATCAGCCCCTGGATAAAAGCATCCAGGGTAAGGATATGATTAAAACCGGAAATAGAGTACGCATAAGGCAGATACGGCGCCGGCGTCACCTCCACCCCCTGATCCGCCATACTCCGGCAGATTTCCTCCTGGGGCGCTTTGTATGTACGGCAGCGGACCGTCAGCGGCTTTTCCGTGAGAAAATCCGCAAGCATCTTTTCTGTAATTTCTTCGCCGTAATCACCCAGCCATCTCAGGACAAGGGGTTCCGGCATGGAATATTTCACGGACAGGTATCGGACAAGATCTTCCTCCCTGGACGGATATTCCAGCTCATCCATCTGCCTTGCTATGGTACGCAACACCCCGTTGACAAAGGGTTTAAGGTTATAAAATCCTTTTTTCTGGGCAAGCTTGACCGCTTCGTTACATACGGCGCTGTCGGGAACACTGTCCATAAACTTCATCTGATAGACCGCGCTTCTTAAGATCTCCCGGATAGCCGGCTTCATTTTATCCACGGTTATTTTTGAAAAAGAATCAATAATATAATCGATTAAAATCCTGTATTCCAGAGTCCCTTCACACACTCTGGTAACAAAGGCGCGTTCCTGCCTGGGGAGGAACTGATATTTGGAGAGGGCATTGCGGATAGCGATATGGCTGTGCGCTCCCTCTTCTTCAATTTCCAATAAAATTTCCAGAATCATTTCCCTGGTATTGATTCCACTAGTCACGTTTTCTTCCTCCGCCCGCAAGTATGATCAGCCTTAAAAGCTGCAGAATAGAGGATGCAAGGGCAGCCACATACGTAAGCGCGGCGGCGGTGAGGACCTTCTTTGCCCCCGACGTCTCATCCGGCCCCAGTATCCCTGTGCTTCCGAGCATCTTCAGCGCCCTTGAGGATGCGTTGATCTCAACGGGCAGGGTCACAAGCTGAAAAAGAACAGCCAGTGAAAAAAGCAGGATCCCTGCCATAACCAGCGGCCGCAGGGACATCACAAGCCCCAGAAGAAATAATGGCCACGACAGGGTAGAGCCAAGGTTCGCCGCAGGTACGATCGCGCTCCTGAAATTCAGCGGCGCATAATTCGTAGCATGCTGAATGGCGTGTCCGCACTCATGGGCGGCTACTCCCACAGCGGCCAGGGATGTTTTTCCGTAAATGTCCTCGGACAAACATACCTTCTTTGTTCTCGGGTCATAGTGGTCAGTCAGGCTTCCCTGAATGGGCACGACCTGCACGTCAAAAATCCCTGCCGAACGCAGGATCCTCTGGGCAGCCTCCGCCCCGGTAAGCCCGGAGGCGCTGCGCACCTTACGGTATACGGAAAAGGTTCCCTTCAATTTGGCAGAAGCCGCAAGAGAAAGCAGCATTCCGATCACCAAAAGTAAATAGGTCCAGTCAAATCTGTAAAATCCATACGGATATCCGTACATTCCCTCACTCCTTACTTAATTTATACTCTTCTTTTTGTCTGCAATTATTTTACAATTGCCTGTCATTTGTTATATTACGCCATTTGTTTTATTACGTCATTTCTTCATCATTCTTTCTGTGAAGCCAGCACAGTTCCCTCCGGAATACGGCAGCCTCTTAAAAAGGCCTCCGCCTCCATGCGCTTTTTGCCTTCAAGCTGGATTTCTGTCAAAATCAGGACACCCTTCTGACAGGCTACATAAATCCCCTTCTTATCTGTATGAACCACGGTGCCCGGCTTTGCCGGCGCTCCCTCGGGAAACGGCGCGGCATCGCACACCTGGCTTTTCCAGATCTTTAAGGTTTTTCCATTGAGATAAGTATAAGCGCTGGGCCATGGATTCAGGCCCCGTACCAGACGTTCCAGTTCACAGGCGCTCTTGTTAAAATCCAGCAGCCCCATCTGCTTCGTGATCATGGCGGCATAAGGGGTTGGACTTTCCTCCGGCTGAGGCTCCCGCACCGCAGTTCCGTCAAAAATCGTCGGAAGAGTGCTGATCAGAAGCTCTGCGCCGGCCTGTGCCAGCTTATCAAACAGGCTTCCGCCTGTTTCATCCGGCGCTAAGGGAACTACGATCCTGGAGATCATATCGCCGGTATCCAGCCCGCAGCCCATCTGCATGATGGTTACGCCGGATTCCTTTTCCCCGTCGATAACCGCCTGCTGGATAGGCGCCGCACCCCGGTATTTGGGAAGCAGGGAAGCATGGATATTGATGCAGCCGAACTTCGGCAGCTCCAGAAGCTCCTTAGGGATAATCTGCCCAAAAGCAGCCACCACTATAACATCCGGACTGATCTTTTTCATCAGTTCCATAAATTCCGGAGTCCGGACCTTTACGGGCTGATATACCGGAATTTCGTATTTCAATGCCTCTTCCTTCACCGGAGTGGGCATCATTGTCTTTCCCCTGCCTTTGGGTTTATCCGGCTGCGTCACCACTGCCGCCACATCATAGCCGTTTTCCACCAGGGCACGAAGGGGCGGCGCCGCAAAATCAGGGGTTCCCATGTAAACAATTTTCATTCACTATCACTCCTCATAGTCTTCGTCATCATCATAGGTGACACGATGAAGTTCACCTTCTACCAGTTCTGTGTACATTTTGCCGTCCAGATGATCTGTCTCATGGCAAAAAGCTCGGGCAAGAAGCTCGGTTCCTTCATAAACCACTTCCTCCATATTAATGTCAAGAGCCTTTACCTTTACATAATTCGGACGCGTTACCACGCCGGACATTCCCGGCACGCTTAAACATCCTTCCTCTCCTGTCTGTTCTCCGGAGGTTTCTATAATTTCCGGATTGATCAGAACAATGGGACCCTCTCCTACATCGATCGTCACAATACGCTTAAGGATCCCCACCTGCGGCGCCGCAAGGCCTACGCCCATGGAATCATACATCGTATCCAGCATATCCACAATAAGCTCCCGGATCCTCGGTGTCATTTCCGCCACTGGTCTGGCTTTTTTTGTAAGTACGGGATCCCCCTCTGTTCTGATCTTTCTAAGTGCCATTTTCTTATTTTCCTTTCTTTTCTTTTTTTAACCCACGCCCGGATCATGAAAAATCAAACTGTATGTACAGCTTCCGGAAGCCTGAATTTATTTCTATATATTTTTCTGTTTTATCCTTTATCGCCGTCAGGACTCCTGCGTCCGTATGCTTCAGATAAAGGACTTTTTTGTATATATCATTGATCTTTCCCACAGAAGCAAAAGCAGGGCCGATGATATGGAGGGACTCTCCCGGGTAAACCCTTCTGACAAATCTGGCGATATACTGCATTCCCTGCTCAAGCTGCCGCTCATCCTCTCCGGACGCCAGAATCCCCAGCATATGTGCCGCAGGCGGGTAGTCCATCAATACCCGGTACCCCATCTCTTCCTGGTAAAACGCCTCGTAGTCCTGCGCGGCGGCAGCCTGTATGCTGTAATGCTCCGGATGGTAGGTCTGGATGATCGCCTCGCCCTTCTTTCTTCCTCTGCCCGAGCGTCCTACCGCCTGGGTAAGGAGCTGAAAGGTCCGTTCGCCGCAGCGGTAATCCGACTCATTCAGGGACAGATCCGCCGCGATCACCCCTACCAGAGTCACATCCGGAAAATCATGCCCTTTTACGATCATTTGCGTTCCCACAAGAATATCCGCTTCATGGGCGGCAAAGGCAGCAAGAATCTTTTCGTAGCTTCCTTTATTCCTGGTGGTATCATAGTCCATCCGAAGGACCCGCACGCCCCCGAAGGTCTTTGTCAGTACCTGCTCGATCTGCTGTGTCCCTGCCTTAAAGCCTCCGATATAGGGAGAACCGCAGACAGGACACTGTTCTGCCTTGGGCTGCTCATACCCGCAGTAATGGCAAAGAAGCTTGCCGTTATTATGTTCTGACATAGACACGTCACAGTGGGGGCATTTCATTACATGGCCGCAGGAACGGCAGGAAACAAAACCGGCATAGCCCCTTCTGTTCAAAAAAAGCATTGTCTGTTCCTTATTTTTCAGTCTGCGATCAATGGCATCCCTTAACTGCCTGCTCAGCACAGAACGGTTCCCTGCCTTTAATTCTTCCCGGAGATCCACAATTGATACCTCCGGCAGAGTTCCTTCCCCATAACGGGCGTCCATCTTTACCAAAAAATATTCTCCCGACGCCGCGCGGCTGTAAGCCTCCAGAGACGGTGTGGCAGACCCCAGAAGGACCCTGGCCCCTTCCATCTTGGCGCGTTGTATTGCCGTTTCCCTGGCGTGGTACCTGGGGCTGTTTTCGCTTTTATAAGTCTGCTCGTGCTCTTCGTCTATGACGATCAGGCCCAGACGGGAAAAGGGGGTAAAAAGCGCGGAACGGGGACCTACCATTACCTGGATCTCCCCTTTCTTTGCTCTTTTAAACTGATCATAGCGTTCCCCCTGGGAAAGCCGGGAATTCAGCACGGAAACCTTATCGCCGAACCTTCCGTAAAAACGTCTGACCGTCTGATAGGTCAGCGCGATCTCAGGTATCAGGACGATCGCCTGTTTTCCCTCTGCGATCACCTGCTCGATCAGCTTCATATAAACCTGGGTTTTCCCGCTTCCGGTGACGCCGTGTAATAATACCGGCCTGGGCGACGGACTCTCCCATTCTTTTCGGATCTCCTCTATGGCTTTTTGCTGGATGGGACTTAAGGGCTGCTCTTCCTGAAAGGAGATGCTGCTTCCGTCTACGGGCATCCTGTATACCTCGTCATATTCCAGGCGGATGATCCCCTGTTCCAGAAGCGGCTTCAGCACTCCCTGGGATATGCCCAGTTCCCTTGCTGCCGTTGTATAGTCCAGCCTCTGGTTTTCCAGCAGCGCCCGGAGAAGCCTTGCCCTTGCCTTACACCGTCCGGACTCCAATTGCCCTAAAAGCTTCTCCGTCTCTTCTCTTTCTATTTCCAGACAAATATAACGCTTTTCTCTGGCCTTGACCTTATTCTGCACGGGAAGCACTGTTTTTAATGCCTGGATCATCGTTGAGCCGTAATAATCCCGCATCCACGCGGCCAGCGCGATCAGGCGCGACTCTATGGTTTCTTCATCATTGCACAGACGGAGGATTTTCTTCATCTTCCGCAGGTCAAACTTTGGTTCCCCGGAAAGGCCGATAATATATCCTTTCCGTTCATGATTTCCGTTTCCAAAGGGAATGGCGGCTACCATCCCCGGCCGGACCTGGTCTTCCAGTTCCTCCGGTACGATGTACTGAAAGCTCCGGTCCAGCTTCTCATGGGAAATATCTACAATTACATCAGCATAAATCATCCATACACTCTTTCTTTATCCGCAGGCATAGGGCCTCCGTTCAGCGGGTTTTTGCACGGAACAGTATCCCCTTCTATCTTCCTGCAAGAATGTCCGCGATCAGCACTCTCTCGTCCATGGGATATTTCTTTCCTTTGATCTCCTGGTAATCCTCATGGCCTTTTCCCGCAAGGATCACTATATCCCCCGGCTCCCCATGGTGGATCGCATAGGCAATGGCTTCCTTACGGTCAATAATCTCCACATATTTGCCGTCTGTTTTCTTCATTCCTGTTTTAATATCGTCGATGATCGCCTGGGGATCTTCGTCTCTTGGGTTATCAGAGGTAATGATCGTCAGATCCGCCAGACGCCCGGAAACCTCGCCCATCTCATAACGGCGCAGCTTGGAGCGGTTTCCGCCGCATCCAAAGAGGCAGACAAGCCTGTGAGGATGGTATTCCCTCAAAGTCGTCAAAAGACTTTCCAGCGCCATAGCGTTATGGGCATAGTCGATCATCAGGGTAAATTCGTCAGATACCTTGACCATCTCAATGCGGCCCTTGACCTTCGCTACCTTCAAGGCACGGATGATATTCTCTTCGGAAACCTTGAAATGGCGGCAGATGGCAATGGCTGTCAGGGAGTTATAAATGCTGAATTTACCCGGAATATCGATCTCAACGGGAAAATCCAGAAGTCCCTTCAGATGGTAGGCAATGCCCAGATACCCTTTTCCTTTAGTCATACGGGCATCCTCTGCACGTAAATCCGCCTCCGGTGAAAATCCGTAGGTTTCCAGAGAACAGGTATGCCCTTCTGTTATTTTATCAAAATGTGCGTCGTCCCGGTTGACGATTCCCACACGGCACTGGCGCAGGAGCATGGCTTTGCAGGACAGGTAATGCTCGAAATCCCTGTGCTCATTAGGTCCGATATGATCCGGCTCAATATTTGTAAAAATACCGAAATCAAAAACAAACCCCTGGGTTCTGTGAAGCATCAGGCCCTGGGAGGAAACCTCCATTACTACGCAGTCGCAGCCCGCGTCCACCATTTCCCGGAAATACTGCTGAATCACAAGAGATTCCGGTGTTGTGTGAGCGGCAGGGATGACCTTGTCGCCAATGATCGCTTCAATGGTCCCTATAAGGCCCACCTTATATCCGGCATTTTCCAGAATGGATTTAACCATATAGGTAGTGGTGGTCTTTCCCTTTGTGCCGGTGATCCCGATGGTTTTCAGATGCTCTGCGGGATAGCCGTAGTATGCCGCTGAAATAAATGCCATGGCATAGCGGGTATCTTTTACAAGAATTACAGTTACGTCCTCCGGCGCCTGTACCTCTTCCTCCGCGACGACAGCCTTAGCGCCCTTCGCCACCACATCCGGAACAAATTTATGTCCGTCCACGACTGCGCCGCGGATACAGATAAACAAAGAACCTTCCTCTGCTTTTCTGGAATCATACGTAACCGTAGTCACTTCCTGGTCCACACTGCCCTGACAGCAGGTATATTCCAGACGTTCTAATAAGGATGATAATTTCATGTTGTCTCCTCCATATATCTCTTTCTTCTTTTTGTTATATCAGGAAAACTCAGTGTTGTGCACTTCAGAACAAAGCGGAGTACTTTCCCGATACGCGAAAAATGGAGCCGCCGTCAGGAACCACTGGACTTTTCCACGGGCTCCGGGGCTGATTCCGTTACTGACTGGATGGAATCCCGGCAGAAAGAATACTGTTTTGCCGGGAATATATTCTTATATAGAATAGCACACCTGTCCGGCCTTTTCAATGGGTAAGTGCGGTGTCCTGAGGCATCAGGCGCCTTTCTTTTTTGCTTTCTTTACTCCGTAGAGCCCTGCCGCCGTCAAAACAGAAAGCCCGAGAAGAGCGGCAAAAAGTTCTGTTTTTGATTCATCCGCAGTTTTGGGATAAGAGGATACGGAGCTTGCCAGGGAACTTTTTCCCATAGCTGAGGTCTGGTAGGGAGACTGGCTCACCCACGGAGTAACGGAAGGCGCCAGCGTCTGAATCCGGACGCCTGCCTGTGACTGGACAGTCCTGCTTCCCGTCTCCTTTGCCACTACCGTAACCTGATTGATCAGATTCTGGCTGGAAAGATTCTGGGGCACAGTGACGGTTGCTTCTAAAGCAAACGCTTCTCCCGGAGCGATACTGGGAATCAGGGCCTGGGTTTTGGATGCGTTCAGCTCCACGCCCTCTTTTTCCGTAAACTGTGCGTAGATACCGCCGGAAAGGAACCGCTCGGTGCTTAGCACGGAATGAAGGGTACGCTCTCCGGTATTGCGGATACATATCTGGTAGGTAATGGTATCGCCGGGAGACGCTTCCGTACGGTCCGCGGTTTTTTCTACAGTAAAATCTGCCCGAAGGGGAGTCACCGAGGTACGGATGGAGGCTTCCCGATTAAGCTCCGCCTGTGTCTGGGAAGGCTGCCGTACCGCTGCTGATAACGTACAGATCACGGCGCTCTGCTGTTCCTCGGGAATTTCAGCAGTCAAAAAAAGATGGCGGGATTCTCCCGGGGAAAGAGTCTCCAGAACGGCTTTACCGCTGCTTTCCTCTGTTCTGAGTCCTTCCGCTTCCCTCCAGACCGCCGTCAGCCCGGTATCTGAAAATGTACTGCCAAGCTCAATCTGTTTCAGAGGAAGAGCGCCGCAGTTTTCCAGAGATGCCTCATAAGTGACTGTCTGTCCCGCCTTAATATTTGCGGCGTCAGCAGTAAGGGAAAGACGGAAATCCGCCTGGGACGCTTTGACTGAAAGGGATGACTGGTCGGCCCGGGCAAGCGTTTGGGTTTCCCCGCCGTTTTTCTGTATAAGAACGGCTGTGTTCCCTTCCCTGTCATAGCTGACAGGATATTCTCTCTCTTCCGCCGCGATCCTGTATTCCTCCCGCAGGATCACAGGTATCTTCGCACAGAAATAGTCCTCTCCCATCGCTTCAGGATAAACGGGAATCATTACCTTTCCGGCAGGCATCTGTTCTCCGTTTTGATTCCGGATGGGAACTTCTTCTGTCTCATAAGCGCCTGAAAGAAGCGTCAGGTCAAGGGTAAAATATTCAGAGATGGTATTTGTCAGATAAAATTCACCTGCCGAAGCTGCATAAATTATCCCCATCTCTCCCTGCACAGGCTCTGCCCTGGGACTCTCCGCTTCAAGACTGCCTGCTTCTTCTGCTGCGGCCTCTGGGGTCCCTGCCTCCGTAATCTCTCCTTCCGGATTTTCTGTTCCTGTTCCTTCTGTTTCCGGATAGCCTTCTCCTTCGCCTCCGGATTCCGCATTCTCTGTTTCCTGATTCTCTGCTCCAAGGCTGCCTGCTTCTTCTGTTACGGCTTCCGGATTCTCCGCTTCAAGGCTGCCTGCTTCTTCTGCCGCGATCTCTGTGTTCTCTACTTCCGGATTCTCATTTCCCATTTCGCCATCTTCCGGCTGAGAAAGCTCTGGCATCGCCACACTGCCCCCGGCTTCTTCATATTCCGCCGCAGCTTTTGCCCAATCGAACCCATCCTCATTTACTTCCTCTGTCTGAACAGCCGATTGAAGCTGCCCTGCCGCGGATGCTTCCTCCTGTATTTTATTCCAGTATGCCTTAAGGCCGGAAAGCTCCATGGTAATTTCCGCCTTTCCGTTTACCTCGTCTGTCCATGCCGCTCTCTGTACAAGTACGATACCGGAGTTATCCACACCTGCTGCCGATACCCGGACATTTTCTCCACAATTTGCCAGCATTGTTCCCATTATCAGAACGGATGCCATTCCCAGGCTTTTCAGCCTGCATAATATTCTATTCTCCATATAAATCTCCTGTTTCTTTTTTTGCGTGCGCCCGTCAACAGGACGCACATATTAACGGCTCCCCTGTTTCAGACGTTTACAGACATAGGCATCCCCTCTTTTCTTTCCGGTTTCCCGCAGCCGTCCGATGTTTTTACAGATACTGCCTTCTGAACCGCTATATTTTTGAATAATGGATAAATGCGCCGACATGGCGCGATCTGAATCTTTTCATTTTCACAGAACATGAAAATGAGACAATTACACTTTATCACCTTTTTATCAAAAGCACAATAAGATATTGAAATTATAAGCTTTCTTTAAATTTTCTTTATAAAATTTCGATTTCTTTTAGAAATAGGACACAAAGCTTAATTTTACAATACTTCTGCAAAGCGAATCCGGATTTTACCCCAATTTTTACCCCAATTTAACTATTTTATTCTGAAAAGGGGCAGCAGTTTACCGCCCCGGCAATGTTTTAAATAACTCTGCGCAAGCATTGAAGCCCTTTCGAAAGGCAACATTCTCACTCATGACTGCACATTGTATTCAGTAGAACCTTTTCAACAAAAATTTCTCCTTTAATATCAGCCCCAAAGCGTTCTACAATCGCCGCTATGGCTCCGCTGTCTGTTTCTGCCAACTCTTTAATCTCCATATCACAGAATCGTCTGTACAAGGTTTCAATTATATATTAACTTTTCTTTCCAGAGTAACACTCAGATCATCAGCTTTGAACTGCTTCAAAAACTCCATTTTGTACATGTACATATATTGAAGTAAGTGATATAATTAAGTCATAATAGAAAAGGTGTTCCCATTTTTACGACACTCCATTATCATGAAAGGAGGTTTTTATTATGGCATTACCCAAAGAAAGAATTTACACTATAGAAGATATTTACAATCTGCCGGAAGGTACTCGGGCAGAACTGATTGACGGACAGATCTATTATATGGCTCCCCCAAGCCGACAACATCAAAAAATTATTGGTGAACTTTATACCAACATCAATAACTATATCAGAGGTAACAAAGGTACATGTGAAGCCTACACAACTCCCTTTGCTGTTTACTTAAATGAAAATAGCGATACCTATATAGAGCCTGATATCTCTGTCATTTGTGACAAAGGCAAACTGGATGATAAAGGCTGCAAAGGTTCCCCTGATTTAATTATTGAAGTAGTATCACCTGGCAATCCGGAACATGACTATATAACCAAATTAGGAATGTATCGAGCAGCAGGTGTCCGGGAATACTGGATCGTTGATCCGAGGAATCAAACCACAAAAGTATATTTTTTTGAAGCCGGAATATTTGCACAAAATTATACGTTTTCTGATACAATAAAAGTCAACATTTACAGTGATCTCTCCATTGACTTCTCGCAGCTAAATATCTGAGCTGCCACGCCGCTCCTGCTCTGCCAGAACAGCGGGCGGCTTTTTTATTGCGTACAGCGGAGTTTTCGCCCCATAACGGCATTTTGTCATATTACCCAATATTTTTACCACGTATTGTTCTAAAGTTGGAATACGGGCATTTTAGAGGATTGTACTGATATCTAATGGTCTGTAAAATAATGTTTTCCGCCAGAGTTATATTATTAATCTGCGTTACATCCGCGTTATCACGTTTGCAATCAATCACTGTATTTGCCAGTTTAGTATAGACAAAATAAAGCTTATCCGGATGGGTACTACCCTGTTTTTCTGCGTGTTACATTCAATGTAGGCGTCCGGCCCGGGCTTTAGAAATATCACTGGATAACTCAAGTTAATAAATGATTTAGAATTTTTCGATTTCTTTTAGAAATAGGACACACTTTGCACATAAATCTTGGATATAATAGGTCTTGGATAGATGAATAACCACTCTCTATCTCCCCCCTCAAAAATAACGAAAAAAAGCCGCCCGCATACGCGAGCGGCTTTTTCGTTTCAGTTCACAGATTATCATTCTACCTGTCCGCTATTGGTTAACACCGCAGGTGTGAACAATAATCAGTAACCATATCCCCATATTTTTTTATTGCATTTCCAAACACAGTCTTTTATAATTTACTTTAGAGTGTGTTTGAAAATTCATTCCCGCAATCTTCAAACACACTCTAGATATCGCAAACAGAATCATACATAAATATATAAAAGAAATGAGGTATTCCCTTATGAGCGAAAAAATCGTAGTAGTTGCATTAGGCCACAGAGCTTTGGGTACTACCCTTCCTGAACAGAAGATCGCTACCAAAAATGCCGCCGGGGCAATCGCAGACCTGGTGGAAGAAGGCGCCCGCGTGGTAATCTCCCACAGCAACGGACCGCAGGTCGGCATGATTCACACAGCTATGAATGAATTCGGCAAGGCACATCCTGATTATACCTTTGCGCCAATGTCCGTATGCTCTGCCATGAGCCAGGGCTATATTGGCTATGACCTGCAGAATGCCATCCGCACGGAGCTTATTTCCCGCGGTATTTATAAACCGGTATGTACCGTACTGACCCAGACGGTTATCGATCCCTATGACGACGCTTTTGCCGAACCGGAAAAGATCATCGGCCGCGTACTCTCTGAGACTGAGGCCGAAGCCGAAGAAGAAAAAGGCAACTTTGTCACCAGAATCGCCGGCGGAGGCTATCGCAGGATCCTTGCCGCTCCCAAACCTCAGCACATCGTGGAGCTGGAAACCATCCGCACCCTTGTGGATGCCGGACAGATCGTTATCGCCGCAGGCGGCGGCGGAATCCCGGTTATGGAGCAGGGAATCAACCTTCACGGCGCAAGCGCCATCATTGAAAAAGATCTTGCAAGCGGCCTCCTGGCCGAAGAATTAAACGCCGATACGCTTTTGATTCTAACAAGTGTGGAAAAGGTAAGCCTGAATCTTGGGAAGGATGATGAAGAATTCCTGGACGTCCTCAATGTGGAGGAAGCAGAGAAGCATATGAACGAGGACCAGTTTGCCCCGGGTTCCATGCTTCCGAAATTTGAAGCCGGAATTTCCTTTATCCGGAAGGGAGAAGGACGCCGCGCCATTATTACGGATATCCCCCATGCAAGAGACGGATACCGGGAAAAAACAGGAACGATTATTAAATAACCAAATAACTGATAAAAAGGGGATCCCGCGCCAAATCCAGGCGCAGGATCCCCTTTTTGATTACCTCATACAGCCTCCCGGGCAATCCTTACGGACGCCCTTCAGGCTGTTTATAAGAGACTAACTATTGTGCCTCCCGACGGTCAGTGCTCTGTGCACTTAAACCGGAGATGCTTATCTGCATTCAATTAGTCGTAAAGGTTCGGAGCGATTGTCTCGTCTTCGATATTGTTTACATCATACCAGTAACCGTCTGTAGGAACGTCAGAAACTTCCTGTCCGTTAGCTGCTGCTGTAAGAGCGTAGATTGCATAGTAGCCCATCATCAGAGGAGACTGTGTAACAGCGCCAAGGAATGTGCCATCCTGTACGGCTGCTTTAATGATAGAACCAGCGTCAAAACCAACACCGATTACATCGCCTGCTGCTGCATCGGAACCAAGAACGTTCAGGTTTGCATTAGCTGCAAGAACACCTTCTGCTGCTGTCTGGTTGGAACCGAAGATTGCGATACAGTTTTCTTTGGAAAGAATAGCCTGAGCTTCTGTGGAGCAAAGCTCTACAGTTGTCTGTGCCGGAACTGCTACCTGGATAACAACGTCTGCATCAGCTTCTGTTGCATCAGCGGTTGTTGCTGCGTTTACATAGAATTCGTTGCCGGCTACTGCAACTGTTTTTCCGTCTGCCTGAAGAAGCTCGATCATCTTGTCAATGAAACCGCCGCCACGCTGCTGAATATTCAGAGCTGTTGCATCCTGGTTAACTTCACCGATGATAACCTGTCCTTCTGCGTTTGCTACAACATCTTTAATTGCTGCATACATGTTTTCAGCAGCTACAGAACCAGCCTGTGCATTGTCTGTACAAACCTCTGCTACTACGGAGCCTTCCGGAGCATCAGCAACACCGGTATCAAAGGTAACTACCGGGATTCCCTTGTCTGCACATGTCTGAAGAGCTTCCAGTACGGAAGAAGTATCGCATGCTGCAAGACCAAGACCAGCCGGGCTTGTTCCGATTGCTGTGTTGATCATGTTTACCTGGTCAGCGATATCGGACTCGCTGTTCGGTCCCTGTGCTTTGTAGGTAACACCAAGTTCCTCTGCAGCCATATCCATACCTTTCATAGCTGCTTCCCAGTATGTAGACTGGAAGGATTTTACCATCATCGGGAATTCATAAGCTTCGTTAGCGGTCAGTCCTTCAAACTGTGCTGCCGGATCTGCTGCGTCTGCTTCTGCAGCGTCAGTATCTTCTGTTTCTTCTGCTTCTGTGTCTTCTGCTGCATCAGTTTCTTCTGCATCTGTTTCAGCAGCGTCAGCTTCTTCTTCTACTGCTGTGTCAGCTTCTTCTGCAAATGCCGGAGTAACGGTCATTCCCATTACCATTGCTACGCTGAGTCCCAGTGCGATCACTTTCTTGAATGTCATTTCTTTGTCCTCCTTTTAATCTGTGTCTTTGTTTTATATGAAAACGTTCACCGTTTCACATACCTGATATTAAGTTTCACATACCCGATCAATTATTGATCCGGAAAATTATTTTATCCCTTTTTTCTCCTTCAGGATATCGATCAATACTGCCACGATCAGCACGATACCGGTAATGATCTGCTGCCAGTTTGCCTGAAGCCCGATATAGGGAAGACCGGTCTTCAAAAGCATGATGACATAAATACCTACAAAAGTCCCCAGCAGGGAACCATACCCGCCGGATGCGGCAACGCCGCCTACAAATACGCCGCCGATGGCATCCATCTCAAGTCCTGCGCCGGTACCGGGCTGTACAGTAGGAGTAACCGCTGCATATGCTGTAGCAGCAAGGCCTACAAACAGACCGCAGACAACGTAAACCATAACATGATAAAATTTTACGTTGATTCCGGAAAGGGCTGCCGCTTCTTTATTGGAACCGATAGCGATGGTATAACGCCCGAATTTTGTGTGATTCAGAACGAATTCCATCAGAAGAACCAGAAGGATCATCCACAGGAAACCTATAGGATAACGGTCAGCGCTTCTTCCTGTACCAATCGTGAGCTTATAAATCGAATGGAACCATCCGCCCTCCTGGGTAAGTCCCGGCCACGGGGTCGCACTGTAAAGAGAGCCGATACCACGGGTAATCATACAGGTACAAAGAGTAGCCAAAAACGGCGGAAGATTCATAATACCGATCAGGACGCCGTTTACAGCACCGATGGCAACGCCCAGCAGCACGCACACCAGCATGGCAATGATAACAGGGCAGTTGTTGTTTCTGATCAGGGTTCCGCCGATCAGCGCGTAACAAACCATTCCTGTTCCGATCGACAGGTCTACGCCGCCTGTAATCAGCGGGAAGGTAACACCGATTGCCATCAGAAGGTCATAGTAGGAAAAATCCAGAAGGCTCAGCAGGGTATTGTACTGCCGAAACTCCTTGCTCATGATTGAAAATACTGCTGTCAATGCAATAACAACCAGCAAAACAATAAATCTCTGATCACTTAAAATACTTTTTTTCTTAGTCATGACTGTCCTCCTTAATCGATATTCCGTGTAGCCTTGTTCATGATGTTTTCCTGGGTCGCTTCGGAAATATCAATATTTCCTGTAACCTTCCCCTCGCACATAATGATAATGCGGTCACTCATACGGAGAACCTCTGTCATTTCAGAAGAGATCATGATGATCGATTTACCCTCGGCTGCCAGTTTGTTCATTAATTTATAAATCTCGTTCTTGGCGCCGACATCGATACCTCTGGTAGGCTCATCGAAGATCAGGATATCACTGTCTCTGGTAAGCCACTTGGCAATAACGACTTTCTGCTGGTTACCGCCGGAAAGATTTACAACAAGCTGATCTGCGGTAGGCGTCTTGGTTGCAAGTTCCTTGATATATCTCTCAGTTACCTCTTTTTCTTTGGCTGAGTTGATCAGCAGGCCGCTGGTATACTGTTCCATCGTTGCCAGAGTCGTGTTTTCAATACAGGACTTCTGTACAACACATCCGTATCTTCTTCTGTCCTCTGACAGGTAACCGATGCCATATTTAACCGCATCCTGCGGGCTGTTGATGGTCACCTCGTGAAGCTGGCCGTCTTTTCCCATAACAGAAATCTTTCCGCTCTGCTTTGGATCCGCACCAAACAGCGCTCTGGCTGTCTCTGTACGTCCGGCACCCATCAGTCCGGAGAAGCCAAGAATCTCGCCCTTGCGAAGCTCAAAGCTGACATTCTGAACCATCTTGCCTGCATTAAGATTCTCTACCTTAAGAACTACAGGGGCATCCGGTGCAACCATACTGTGCTGCTTCGGATCCTCGTAAATGACACGGCCAACCATCATGTTGATGATATCTTCCTTGGTACTCTCTGCTGTTACCAGAGTTCCTACATAACCGCCGTCTCGCATGACTGTTACACGGTCTGTGATAACCTTGATCTCATCCATACGATGTGAAATATAAACGATTCCCAGACCCTTTTCACGAAGGTCACGGATGATCACAAATAAATCCGCGATCTCTTTCTCTGTCAGAGCTGCTGAAGGCTCATCGAAGATAATAACCTCCGCCTTATGGGAAATCGCTTTTGCAATCTCACACATCTGCTGTTTACCAACCGTAAGATTGTGCATCTTCTCTCTCGGATCGATTTCAATATTCAATTCCCGGAAAAGCTTCCTGGAATCTTCGATCATTTTTTTATCATCAATGCGGAAACCTTTCTTAGGCTCACGTCCGATGAAAATATTCTGAGCGACTGTAAGATCACCCACCATGTTTAATTCCTGATGTACGATTACAACACCTGCATCCTGTGCCTCTCTTGTGTTGTGGAATTCCACCTCTTTCCCTTTGTAGGTGATCGAACCGGAATCCTTCTGGTAAATACCGGTAAGAACCTTCATCAGTGTGGACTTTCCGGCACCGTTTTCTCCCATAAGAGCATGTACTTCACCGCGTTTCACCTCGAAATTAACGTGATCCAAAGCATGAACTCCAGGAAAGGACTTATCAATGCCTTCCATAGTCAGAATAACTTCACCCATTGCTGCATCCTCCCTTCACATTAATTCTTTCTGCGTCTTGCAGAAACATCGGCATAAACTGCTACGATTACGATGATACCGGTAATGATCATCTGCTGGCCCTTGCCAAGGCCGAAAGCCATGATTCCCTGCTGCAAAAGAGAAATGATGCACACGCCGATCACTGTACCGCCGATGGAAGCAAGTCCGCCGACCATGGAAGTACCGCCCATAACGCAGCCTGCAATAGCCTCGTTGTTGTACTGGTCGCCATATCCAGGCTGAACCGTTGTATAGGTAGCTACGAAAAACAGAGCAGCGATTCCTGCCATCATCCCGCAGATGATATAGGCAAGCATACGCCATTTCTTTGTGTTAACGCCGGAAAGACGAACCGCCTCGCTGTTGGAACCAAGGCAAAGGATATATCTGCCCGGTTTTGTGCGGTAAAGGACAATGCCGCAGATTAAGGCAACAGCCAGGAAGATCACAAGGCCTACCGGGAAACCGTTATAGGAAACAATATTTCTGAACCATCCGTTCTCCGGATCACTGGCTAACGGCCAGCTTACGGACTGTGTCTTGGTGAATACGGAAGCAAGGCCTTTTGCAATGTTCATAGATGCCATGGACACGATAAACGGCGGCACGGACATATAAGATACCAGCCATCCGTTGAAAACTCCGAAGCAAACGCCTACGAGAACACAGATGATCATAGCCAGCGCGCACGGAACGCCATAGCTTGTCATGCAGTAGCCGGAGATCAGCGCACAGCAGAACATTACCGGCCCGATAGAGAAATCGATGCCTCCCGTAGCGATTACAAAAGTAACGCCTAATGACAAAAAGCCCAGGAAATATACGTAGTTCAGAGTGGACCGAATACTGTCCACCACCGGGAATTTACTTCCCAGAGCAGCTCTGAAGACTATGAACATCACAATCAGAATCCCCACCAGCAGGATCCTGTTCAGTCCGAGCTTTTTCATGATTGGATTTTGTTTCAGCTTTTCCAATTTTTTCCCTCCCTATATTTTTTTCGTTTCAGTGTTTTTCTACCCCTAATAATAGCCTGAAATTCTTCTGATGAAAATGGAAAATCTTCTAAAAAAAGGTTAAAAATTTACGGTACCGTAAATTTTTAACCTTTTTAGAGTGTGTTTGAAAATTGCTTTCTGCAGGATGTATTCCACAATTTGAGGATATCTGGTTCAAATAAGAAAAGCGCAGCGGGCGCTGCCCGCCTGGCGGCTCTGTTATTGCTCTGTTTCCGTCTGACTGACGTTATTGAACGGAAACAGAAGCTTCTCTATTTCGCTGGTATACATATTTTCAGGGGTTACCAGTTCAGAGCCGGAATCAATATCTTTTTCCACATCTTCGCCATTGAGCATCCGGACTGTTTCCCGCACGCCCACATAGCCCATCTTGAACGCCTTCTGTACCACGAAGCCCCGGAAAATCCCTTGCTCCATCAACTGCACCGCCTCCTGGGAGCTGTCTATTCCCACTACTTTGATACGGTCCTGGGCATTGGCGTCCTTCACGGCTCTCGCGGCCCCTACGGAGGAATATTCGTTCAGCCCGGCGATCATTTCCAGATCCGGATATTTCTCCATCAGTTCTTCCGTCAGGGCATATGCCTTGTCAAAAATGGAATCGCAATATACCACCTCCACGATATTCTCTGCTTTGGCTCCAAGTCCTTCCCGGAAGCCCCGCTCTCTTTCAACCGCTGTGGATACCCCCTGCACATGGCATACCACCGCGATTTTTGAATCGTCCTCCAGAAAGCCGGAGGCATATTCTCCCAGCTTTCTCCCGGCCTCCAGATTGTCTGTGGCAACTGTCAGATCCTGAATATCCTCTTCTATATAAGAATCAACAAATGTGATCCTGATCCCCTTTTTCTTTGCCGTCTCCAAAAGCTCTGTGGAAGCGGTAAAGCTGGAAGGCGAGATCAGGATCGCATCAGGCTGTTTCTCAATTGCCTCAGCCAGAAGCTCGTTCTGACGTTCCACGTCCTGCTCTCTGTCAGGAGCCAGGACCTCCAGAGAGGCGTGGTACTCCTTTGCGGCCATCCTTGCCCCTGAGATCAGGGAGGTCCAGAAATCATTGGTTCCGTCAGCAGTCTTCGGGATATAGATCAGGGAGTACATCTGGTTTTCTTTTTTCTGTTTCCAAAGCCAGAAGCCCGCGATCCCCGCTGCAGCGATGCACACTGCCAGAAGGATATATACCCATTTTTTAATTTTTTTCATGGCCGTCCTCCTGTGACTTTGGAATGGTAATGGTTGCTTTTGTGCCTGTACCCTGTTTACTTTTGTAGGTAATGCCGTAGCTGTTCCCATAATAAAGCTGCAGCCGCTTCTGCACATTGTAAACGCCCACGCCGTTGGATTGATAATTTACTTTATGCCGTTCAAAAATATGCTCAAGCGTCTCTTCATCCATGCCCACGCCGTTATCCTTCACCTCAAGGATGACGTTTTCCCCGTCCTCATATCCGTTTACCAGCAACAGGCCTTTGCTCTCCTTATATTTCAGCCCGTGATAGATCGCATTCTCTATAAGAGGCTGGAGCACCAGCTTGATGATCTTTATCCCGGTAATGGACGGCTCCACGTCGATCTGAAATTCCAGCTTGTCTTTGTAGCGCATTTTCTGGATGGTAAGATAGCTTCTGGCATATTCCACCTCCTGCCCGATGGGCACCAGTTCATCCTCATTGCTGATGCTCTGGCGCAGAAGCCTTGCAAGGGACGCCGTCATAAGGACGACCTCCTCATGCTTTTTCCCCTCTGCCATCCATATGATAGAATCCAGGGTATTATAAAGGAAATGTGGGTTGATCTGGGACTGCAGGGCTTTCAGCTCGCTCTTGCGCTTTTCCTCCTGCTCATGCACATTCTGCTCCATCAGTTCTTCAATACGGTGGGTCATGACATTAAAGGATTTTGTCAGGCTTCCGATTTCATTTTCTGAGGGAACCTCCACATCCGCAGTCTCAAAATCTCCCTCCTGTACCTTTGCCATGGAATCCCTCAGCTTTTGGAGCGGCGAAGTGATCATTCGTGTAATGATACTGGAAATCCACAGTGCCACCACCACAAGGGCCACCGCTGTCAGCACATAAATACTCTGTGCTTTCCGCGTATTCTTCAGCAATTCTCCCACATTCATACAGGCCGCCACTGTCCAGCCGGTCTTTTCCGAACGTGAAAGGGTATAAATCTTCCCCTGGTCGCCATTATCCGTGATCACCGTATCAGACTCTGCGTTCATGACCATATCTATGTTTTCGGTCTGCAGTTCGTTGTAAAGCTGCTGCTGCTGAGGATGGTACACAATGTTGCCTTCCTCATCCAGGATAAAAACATAGCCCTTTTCCCCAATGCTGTTCTGGTCGCAAAGGCTGCTGATGGCGCTGTAGTTCAGATCGATAAAAAAAACGCCGTCGGAATCGCCGCTTCCGGTCCTGTTGCGGATATCCCGGCTTAAGGTGATCACCCACGGGCGTTCTCCCTTTACCACATGCTGCACATGGGAAGAGCTCAGCGCGGAGCTGTCTCTGGATTCCATTGCCTCCCGGTACCATTCCTGGCCTGCGATATCCAGATCAGGATTTACCTCCTGCTCCCCTTCGTTGATCAGGGCTCTTCCGTCGATCCGCAGGATTCCCAGGTTACGGATATCCTCACGGCCCTTCAGGATGGTGGAAAACTGTGTCAGAAGCCTTTTCCTGGCGTCTCCGGTATTTTCCTCCGTCTCATAAAGATAATACTGTACATCATCTCCGGTGGCTATCAGGGAGGATATATTATCCATGTAATCAATATAAGAATCAATATTCTGATTCATCTGACGGACGATGGCCCTGGTGTATTCCACTGAATTTTCATAGATGGACGACCTGGTATAATTCAGAGAAACCACCGTTACGATGGCCACAGCGCTTAACACAAGGATGGATACCACCGTAAAAATGGCGCTCTGGATACTCTTAAAGCGCCCCAGCAGCCGTCCGCTGAAACCTTCTTTTTTCATTTGCGATACTCCCTGGCATATTCAGTAGGGGTTTTTCCTGTTATTTTCTTAAATGAGATCCCAAAATAATGAGGATCGGAAAAACCGACCTTTTCCGCGATCTCATAGTTCTTCAGAGTGGTGTTTTCCAAAAGCTCCTTTGCTTTCTGCATTCTTGTACTTATCAGGGCATCCATAAAGGTTCCCCCGGTCACTTCCTTAAATATCGTGCTGAAGTGGCTGGTGCTGATGCTTAAGTAGGAGCAGATGCTGTTCAGGCTCAGATCCGGATCCATATAATTGTTTCGGATATAATCCAGAGCCAGATACGCCTGTCTCTGCCCGTTGGAGCTGTTAAGGTTCAAAAGCTCATCGAATACCTGTTCTGCATATTCCTTTACAATACCGATGGCCTGCTGAAAGCTTTTCTGTTCTGTCACACGCTGGGTAAACGTCTCCCTCTGGTTTCTCAGCTTTTCCTCGTCTCCCTCTACCCGCCCGTAGACATTGCTGACAGCACGGATCACCTGCTGCAGGTAAACGCAGGCGCGGCTTTTGTCCACCAGGGCGCCTTTGATGGCTTCCTCGATCTTGGACAGGGCAAGCTCCATACTTTCTTTTTTGCCCATGCGCACAGCCTCCGTTAATTCGTCTGTCAGTTCATATATGGGAACCGCCCCGTTCACCTGCTGCTCCGCCATGTCAAGAAGCAGGTTACCTCCCAAAAGGTAACGGTACTGGATGGCTTTCCGGGCAAGATCATGGGAAAGAATCAATTCCTCAGGAGAATTTACCCAATCTCCGATCCCCATGGAAACCTCGATCCCGATAACCTCCTTTACATTTTGCTGGATCTCCCTGCAGACGCTTTTGATCCTGTGGGAAAAATCCCTGGTCTTGGCCCCCTGAAAGAGGATGCAGACGCTGTTGTTCCCCTCCTGATAGGCGATCCCCATATTTTCACGGGTAACGATCTCATCGCTGATATTGAAAAGCACAAATGCCATCAGGGCGCTTTCCTGACGTTTTTCCACGTCAAGCTGGTACATATCGGAATAAATATCCATATCGAAGACAGCGACGCGGAAATGGGAGTGGCTGCCTATCTCTATCCCCATGCCTTTGAGCTGTTCTATGCTCTCCCCTACATCCCGGGAACAGGTAACAAAAGCTTCGATGGCCTTGGAGCGTATCATCTGGGCGTTTTTGCGGTAATTTTCCGAGGCACGTGTAAGGCTTTCCATTTTTTTCTTTTCTTTTTGGCGCTGGTCAACCTTCTCTTTCATTTTTTCGATCACTGCGGTCAGCTCCATGGCAGTGACCGGCTTGAGCATATATTCGCTGACATTGTATTGGATGGCCTTTTTTGCATATTCAAATTCCCCGAAGCCGCTGAAAATAACGATCACGATATCCGGGTAGTTATCATGGAGGAAATGGCTTAATTCCATGCCGTCCATATACGGCATACAAATATCTGTAAGTACAATATCCACCGGGTGCTGCTTCACAAACTCCGCAGCCTCCTGTCCGTTCTGACAGTCGCCCGACAGCTCACAGCCCAAGCCCTCCCAGTCTATGTTTTCTCTAATAGCGTCGCGTACTAAAATCTCATCATCTACAAGTAATATCCTGTACATATAATCAGTAAAGTCCCCCTGGTCGATTTGTTTTTCTTTCACATCTGTCTCACATATGATATTCTGTGAGCAGATTCTGTTTGCATCCGCAGCCGGTGTTCCAGACTGTTATGTTGTTACTATAGTACCATGTTTTGATATAATTTACAACAAACTGGTTTGCGGCAAAATCCCGGAACTGGTTCCTGGGTTATTGTTCACAGGTTATCATTCTACCTGCCTCTCTTTATATACTGCATAGCAATCAACTATCAGCGCAGGAATCAGAAAGGATCTGCCGTACGGACAATATTTCTGCTCGAAAGAGCCAGAAAATTATCCTGTACTTCAGCAGATACCTTTAAAGCCTGCGTACATATTGGGATCATGTGCAGGTATATAAAAAGGCAGGTTGAAGTGTAACCTGTGAACAGTAATGTTTCCGGTTTCTGTACGGACAATATTTCTGCTCTTAACCAAAAATCAGTGCGGGATTTCTAAGAAATCCCGCACCGCATTCTGCTCATAAGAGCTATTGAATTTATTTTACAATGACTCCGTCCTCATCCCACAGGTCATGCCAGTCCCTGGCGCCTTCCCAGAGGAAAACATGGCCCTTGATCAGACGGTTGTTTTTATCCAGGGATTTCATGACGGACATTTCCTCATCCGTAAGGGGATCCTCTGTGACACACTGAAGATTCTTGGTGTAATTTTTCTCCTTAAGGGAGAACGGAATCGGGGACTGCCCTCTCTGGACTGCCCATTTAATGCAGATGACTGCCGGATGCACTCCATGGGCTTCTGCGATCTTCTTCAGCTCAGGAAGCTCGATGTCCGCAATATCATCCGGCATTTTATCACGCTCCGGACGTTCCGGGGAACCGATGGGGCAGAAGCCTACCACCTGGATATTGTGCGCGCGGCAGTAATCGAACAGCTCCGGCTGCTGGAAGCACGGGTGCAGTTCCATTTCGATAGCTGCCGGCTGAATCCTGCAGAGAGGCAGAACCGCTTCCAGCTTGGGAATGGTCATGTTGGACATACCGATATGTTTAGTAAGCCCCATATCCACCAGACGTTCCATCTGTCTCCAGGTCTTCATAAAGCGCTCTACTGTAAACGGCTTGGAATCCGGGTTACGGGAATCCACATCACAGCCCGGCGCATGATAATTGGGAAATGGCCAGTGCACATAGTACATATCCAGATAATCCAGCTTTAAATCCTTTAAGGTTTTCGCGCAGGCAAGAAGCACATCTCCGTCGCCGTGCATATCATTCCATACCTTTGACGCAATGAAAAGGTCTTCTCTCTTTACAACGCCTTCTTCAAAAGCATCGGCAAACACCCTGCCGATCTGATCCTCATTTCCGTAGCAGGCCGCACAGTCAAAGGAACGGTATCCCACACGGATAGCTCCCGCAACAGCGGCGGATACGGCATCCGGATCCGCATGGTCGCTTCCGAAGGTTCCCATACCTACCGCCGGCATTTTGGCGCCGGTGTACAAAGTCCTCTGAGGAACTGTATTCGGGTCAATAAATGTCATTTTTTCATCCTCCTTTTATGGTTATGGCGATGCCGCCGTCAGACAGCATTGCCGTTTGTTATCTGATTTTTGTTATCTGATCTTTTTTATCTGCACCTTCGGCAGGATCGCTTCCATATCTTCTTTTACAAAAAAGCCTGTTTCCAGACGCATGGCGTTTGCCGCGGAAATAGCGCTGGCAAGGCGGATGGTCTCTGTCATGGGAAGGCTCCTTGACATGCCCACCGCAAATCCGGCAATCATGGAATCTCCGCAGCCGACTGTATTTACCGCATCGATCTTCGGCACCTTTACATCATAAACGCCTTCCATACAGGATACCAGAGAGCCGTCCCCTCCAAGGGAGATCACAACAATTTCAATACCGTCCTCATGGAGATCCCTGGCCGCGCGAAGCAGCGCCTCGCGGCTGTTCATAGGGCGTCCGGTAAGCGCGCGGATCTCATCGATATTGGGCTTGATCATGGTCGGGCGCTCCAGCAGGCAGTCCTCTAAAAGCGCGCCGCTGGTATCAAGGATCACCGGTTTTCCGGCTTCCCTTGCCGCCCGGAGCATTCTTTTATACAGGCTGGAATCCGCTCCCTTGGGCGCGCTTCCTGAGATCGTTACTACCCTGCACTCTGGAAGGATGGACGTAAATTTCTCGATCAGACGATCACAATCCTTATCTGTTACAGAAAAACCAGGTTCCAGAAATTCCGTCTGCTTCTTTTCCACTTCATCCCAGATATTGATACAGGTACGGCTTTCGCCCTCGCACCATACAAAATCGCTTTTGATTCCCCGTGCTTCCACCCGTTCTGAAATAAACTTCCCGGCATGGCCTCCCAAAAATCCCGTAGCGGTCATTTTCTCTCCCGCAATAGAGGCTACACGCGCAACATTGATTCCCTTGCCTCCCGCATTAGCGGCACAGGATTTTACACGGTTTACGTTGCCTACGCCGAATCTCTCCACAACATAACGTTTATCTATCGCCGCATTGGCAGTTACTGTTAATATCATTGCTTTTATTCCTCGTTCATTAATAAAATCTTACCCTGTACAAGTCCCGGGGTCTTGTATAGCTGAAACGCCTCCTGAGCCTGACTCATGGGCATTTTTCTGTAAATGAAGCCCGGATCGAATTTTAACTGGCCGGTTGCAAAATAATGGGCGGTCAACTCCCATTCTTTTCCCGGGAACGGAGAGCTGTAGGACATCCATGAGCCGGTCAGCTTAAATTCCTTACGGTTCATGTTCTCCCACTGCTTCGGGGTGAAGCTTAAGTCTACGTGAGGAGTGCCGATAAAGCATACGTGCGCTTTGTTGGCGGCAAGCTCGAAAGCCATGTGCATGGTCGGCACCTGCCCGGCGGTTTCAAAAACATAACCATAGCCTTTGCCTCCGGTGATCGCAAGGGCGTCTGCCATGTAGGTTTCTTTTGTAGTGTTGATGACCTCGTCCGCCCCCAGACGTCTGGCAAGGGCAAGGCGTTCATCACTGATATCGAACACGACTACCTTTTTGGAGCCGAAAATTTTGGCCCACTGCATGGTAAACATACCGATGGTTCCGCCTCCCAGAACAGCAACGTACTGGCCGCCCTGATAATCGTTCTGGAAAAGGCCGTGGAGGGCAACAGTGGAAGGTTCAAACATAGCGCCCTGTTCATAGGAAATGGACGGATCAAAGGGAACAACGTTCTGCTCAGGGAAAACCACATACTCTGCGTTGCTGCCCTGCTCCCGGGAGCCCTTGAAGCTGTAATGCTTGCAGAGGGAAAAGTTGCCGTTCTGGCAGTCGTCACATTTCATACACGGAAGAAGCGGCGCGCAGGTTACCCGGTCGCCCACCTTTGTCTTCGTAACGCCGTCGCCGATCTCCACAACGTCGCCGGAAAATTCATGTCCCAGAACAATGGGATAGAAATGGACTCCGTTATGTAAAACACGTGGAACGTCCGAACCGCAGATACCGGATGCCTTTACTTTAATTTTGACATACCCGGGTTTTACCTGAGGTTCTTCCACATCCTGATAACGGACATCTTCGTTAGCTACTACTACTGCTGCTTTCATGAATAAGCCTCCTTATTTATTCTTCATTAACTCTTTTAATGCCTTATATAAAGCCAGGTACGTCTGATATGCTTTGTCATAAACCTCTTTGTGCGATAAATCAGGCGTATGCGCCCTGGTCTGTTTTACCGTAAGCTCTACAGCCTCCCGGTAATCCTTGTAAAATCCTGTGCCCACTCCTGCCAAAAGCGCGGCTCCCAGAGTGGTAGCCGTATCGGAAGAAGGAACAATAATGGGTTTCCCTGTAATATCGGCCTTTATCTGGGTCCAGAGAAGAGAGTTCGCGGAGCCTCCCATGGCCCGCAGTACCTCTGCCAACGCCCCGGCTTCTTCGGCAATTTCCAGATTGTGGCGAAGGGAAAAGGCAACCCCTTCCATACAGGCACGTACCATGTGCCCCTTTGTCTTGGAAAAATCAAGCCCGTAGAAAACGCCTTTGGCATCAGGATCCCAGATAGGGGAGCGTTCTCCTGCCATATAGGGAAGAAATACAACTCCGTCACTTCCCGGCTCAACCTGCCCGGCAATCACGTTCAACTGTTCCAGAGAGGATTTGTTTGTTTTCGGAGCGATCTCCCGCTCATAGTCAGCAAACTCCCGTTCAAACCAGCGCATGACCCCGCCGCCTCCGGTAGTTCCCCCCTGAAGAAGCCACTGGCCGGGAATCACATGGAAGCTCAGGATAAGCCTTGGATCCGCCTTGTAGGTATCCATACAGATACTCATGCCGCCGGCCTGTCCGCCCTGCTCCTGAGTCTCACCCGGATGGATCACCCCGGCTCCCAACGTGCCGCAGGCTGCGTCCAGTCCCCCGGCAACTACCGGAGTGCCGGGAGCAAGCCCGCTTTCCCGGGCAGCCTTTGGCGTGACGGTGCCCACAACCTTGTCACAGGGAACGATCTCCGGGAGAAATTCCATGGGGATCCCCAATTTCCCGCACATTTGCGCATCCCACGTTCCGGTACGCATATGAAAGCAATGAAGCCCGTATCCCTGGGAAACGTCCTGGGTAACAGCGCCTGTCAGGCGAAACGCTATGTAACTGTTGGACTGCAGGATCTTATAAATGTTCCGGTAAACCTCCGGCTTATTTTCTTTATACCATAGAATTTTGGCTGTGGTGTAGGAAGGCTGCAGGGAATTTCCCGCCGCCTGAAAAATCTCGTCTGCACCGATCTCTTCATTTAAACGCGCACAGATGGACTGCGCACGTGTATCCATCCAGATGGGAGTGTTCGTCAGAACCCTGCCCTCTTTATCAATGGCAATGGCGGACCAGCTTTGGCCGTCAATTCCAATTCCCGCAATTTCCTCCGGGTCAACATTCCCTTTCTGCAGGGCAGCTTTCGTGGCATGGCAGACAGCCGCCCACCATTCCTCGGGGTTCTGCTCTGCCCATCCCTCCTGCGGGTAGTATACCGGATAATCGCCGGAAGCGGCGCCGACCACACGGCCCTCGCGGTCGAATACTGCCACCTTGCAGGCGCTGGTCCCTATATCTATTCCCAATAAATATGGCTTCGTCATAATATTATTAAGATCCTTTCGTTATTAAAGTTCTTTCGTTTGGTTATTTCTTTGACCGCGCATCTAAAGCTACGCGGATTTCTTCTGTTCTTTAAAGCAGACTTTCGCATCCTGCTTTACTACATCCTTATCTGCTTTCAAGCTTTTTTATAGATTTTCCCATAAAAATTTCCGTCTGGAATTTCTCAGTAAAAACATCAGGAGCCTCATCATTGCCCAGCCGGAGAAGTATCCTGCGCGCCGCCTCTCTGGCGATCTGCTGGGTAGGCTGGGAAACTATGGTAAGCTTTGGGCTGCACGCCCTTGCGAACGGAAGATTGTCAAACCCGATCAGGGAAAGCTGCTCCGGAATCCGGATACCAAGCTCATTGATACCGATCACCGCACCCATTGTCATCTCATAATTAGTCACAAAAACCGCCGTCATATCAGGATTGCGGCTGACCAGCTCTTCCAGTCCCCGGACGCCTCCCTGAATCGTATAATCTCCGTGATAGATCAGCGATTCACGGACAGGGATACCCGCCTCTTCATGTGCCTTGATATAGCCCTCCATGCGCTCCTGTGCGGTAAAAATGTCCCGGGGGCCCCCGATGATCCCGATATTTTTATGGCCGTTTTCCAGAAGAAGGGAAACTGCCTTACCTGCCGCCGCATGATTATCTACAAGAACGCAGTCACAGGATATACCCTGAATACGCCGGTCAATCAGCACAATGGGCCTGCCTGTTTTCAGGAATGCCTTAAGGTGCGCGCCGGTCACATCCACGGGCATATTAATGATCCCGTCCACACGCTTCCTCGTAAGAAATTCCACAGCCTCTTTTTCCAGATTTTTGTCTGTGCGGCAGTCACAGATGATCGTGGCATACCCGTGGCTGCGGAGGATATCCTCCATCTCCGAGATGATCTCCGCGCAGAAAACATTATTCAGCTCGGGAATCACAACGCCGACGGTTTTCGTGGCGTTGGTTTTCAGTCCGCGGGCAACCTCGTTCACTTCGTAATGAAGCTCTTCGATCGCTTCCTCGATTTTCTTCCTGTTTTTTTCCCGCACATTTCCCCCGTTGAAATAAGAAGAGATCGTCGCCAGTCCAAGCCCGGTACGGTTTGCAAGATCTTTCATTGTTGCTGCCATGCTCATCCCCTCTTTCCTGACAATTATACGTTCTTATCTCATAGGCTTGCAGCCAGTGCCGGAGTGAACAGTAATCCTGTTTTTCTATTCGCTCCCGTACAGCTCAGAGGGTATGTTACTCTGCTTTGCCATCGCATCCGCAGACCTTCATACGGCCCTTTACCAGTTCCTTAACTGCTGCAATTCCCGCTTTGCCATACGCTTTGGGATCGATGGTGTCCGGTTTTTCTGTGAGAAGCTCTTTGACCGCTTTTGAATATGCGGCACGCAGCTCGGTAGCAAAATTAACCTTGCAGATTCCTCTTCTTACACAGTCGCTGACGTCTTCATCTGTCAGGCCTGAAGCTCCGTGAAGAACCAGCGGGATATCCACAACCTTGCGGATCTCTGTCAGACGTTCCTTATCAAGAATCGGAGTACCTACATAAAAGCCGTGGGCTGTTCCGATGGCAACTGCAAGGGAGGTCACACCTGTACGCTCAACAAATTCCCTTGCCTCCTGAGGGTCAGTGTTCGTATCTGCGTCCGCCTCCAGGTCGTCTTCCTTGCCGCCCACTTTGCCCAGTTCAGCCTCACATGGGATGCCAAGAGCAGCCGCTGCGTCCGCAACCTTTTTGCTGACCTCTATATTTCCTTCAAAATCCAGCTTGGAACCGTCGATCATAACAGACGTATAGCCAGCCTTCATTGCCTGCATAGCCAGTTCAAAGCTGCTGCCATGGTCTAAATGAAGGCAGACCGGAACAGATGCCTTAGCTGCTTCCGCCGCTACGATCGCGGCATAGGTTTCCAGCGTACCGTATTTTACCGTGGATGGAGTCGTCTGGATCATGACCGGAGCCTTTAATTCTTCTGCTGCCTGAATGATCGCCTTCACCATCTCCATATTCTCTGCGTTAAATGCGCCTACGGCGTATCCGCCCTTCTGAGCGTTTAATAACATTTCTTTTGATGTAACTAATGGCATTGTTTTTTCCTCCTGCTTCCTGTAAATGTAACTTGATTATCGTGAAATTTCTGCCGCTCCCGGAAGTCCCTGAAGTGTGTTTGAACAAACATGCTCCGGTCTAGTAAAGCAGATATTCGCATTACCCTTTGCTGGATGCTTATCTGCGTTCAGAAACCGAAACGTTTCTGTTTGGTATTATCATACCTCCTGAAAACTCTTTTGTCAACCATAAAAACGTTACTTTTCACACCTGCGGTGTAAAAAGTAAGGCAGCATAAAAATTTCATCATTTCCCGGAAAATATTACCTTGCTTTATGGCAGAAAGCAGGATAAGGTATATAGTAGCAAAAAATCCGGGCAGTAAGAAAAAGGCTCGGATACTGTCTGATATTCATGTTTTTATACGGAAAGGGGTTTATATTATGTTAAAAGGTATTCCTGAAATTTTATCACCAGAATTATTAAAGGTATTATGCGAAATGGGACACAGCGACCGTCTTGTTATCGCAGACGGAAATTTCCCGGTAGAATCTATGGGTAAGAACGCGATCACTATTCGCTGCGACGGACATGGGGTTCCTGAACTTCTGGATGCGATCCTGAAGCTGTTCCCGCTGGATACTTATGTAGAACATCCGGTAAATTTGATGGAGGTTATGCCGGGGGACGATGTGGAAACCCCCATTTGGGATACCTATAAAGAAATCGTGGGTAAATATGACGAGCGGGGAGAGCAGGCTATAGGAAATATCGAACGTTTTGCCTTTTATGAAGAAGCAAAAACCGCTTACTGCATTATTTCCACCAGCGAAAAGGCCCTCTATGCAAATGTAATGCTGCAAAAGGGCGTAGTGATCAACAACTAAAGGATCAATCAGCAGCTCAAAAATCATACAAAAAACGACCGGATATGAAAAGCGCCTGCCTTTCGTATCCGGTCTTATTTTTGCTTTATTTATTTGCTTTTGCTTCGTTTATTTTTGCTTCATTTTATTTCTGCTTATTTCTGCGATTTATTTTTTATAAAATGATAAATCAAAAGGATAATCGCGATCAGAACTGCGATACCCAAAATCCAGATAAACGGATTCACCGCAGGAATCTCTGAGGTTTCCACGTCCTCACTGGACGCAGCCTGATCCTCTGTTTCGCTGGGGGAAGGCTCCGAAGTAGCTTCCGGTTCTTCTGTCGGAGTCTCTTCCGGTGCTTCTGTCGCTGTCGCCTCTGCAGTAGGCGTCGGTTCAGCAGTAGGCGTTACGGTCGGCGCCGCAGTCGGCGTCACCTGAACCATGTCGGCTCCCGCTTGAAGCTCTGCCATATCTCCTGCCTCTTCCGGATGTATTTCAGCCCAATTCTTAAGGCCGTCAAGTCTTACCCAGCCCTCTTTATCATCCAGAGCTGTCTTTCCCCAATATGTGCCGTCTTCCATCTTTGCTTCCTGGGTGATATGTAAAATCTGACCGCCTGGAACCGCGTCTGTCCCCGCAACCTTTCCGTATTTATTGTCAGGCCCCTGATAAAGGAACACATCCTGATCCTCCGGACCGACTTCTATCTGGTAATCCACATCTGCCGTCTCTGCAAGGCCCAGATCAGAATTTATGGCTTCCTGTTTACCGGAAGGCCTGCAGTCATCCAACGGAACATATCCCTGCATTCCATGATATTCGGTATATCCCCATCCACGGCTGCTCTCATCCTCGTACTCGCCTTCAATATGCAGCGCCGTCCCATTAGGAATCAGCTCATTATTCAGCTTCGGCTGCTCAGAATCCGCTGTTGAATAAATATTGATCCCGCCATCCGGTGACTCCACGATCATATAGTAATCCGTAGAAAAATCAACCTTCTGCGCTTCATTATCGTCCGCAAAGACACTCACTGTCATAAGTATGCCTAACAGCAAAGCCAGACACACATTCCTTATCTTCTCCATAATGCTCCCCTCTGATTTTATCGTTGATATTTTTCCGCTTTTGTCATCTTTTCCTGTCGCTTTCTATGCTTTCTCCATTTTAGCACATCTTCCGATAAATGATAATACCCTTTTTCCATAAATTTAATGATAGTTTTCGACACTTTCACGGAAAAATGCCGGATATCCTACGGCAAAAAACTTTTCCCGGCAAAAAGCAACTCTGTTTCCCGTTACAACTCTGTTTCCCGTTCAGTCAAAGAGTCCCCCGGCTCATCCGGAGGACTCTGTTAAAAATCTGATTTAAGTTCCTGTATCTATCGTTCCTTATTTATAAAGCGGTCCGTAATTCTTGCATGCTCTGAAGTCTGCGCCCTCTTTATCCATTCCGAAAGCGTTCCATGCTGCCGGACGGAAGATCTTCTCTTCCGGTACGTTGTGCAGGGAAACCGGAATCCTCAGCATAGAGCACATGGTGATCAGATCTGCGCCGATATGTCCATAGGAAATTGCGCCGTGGTTAGCGCCCCAGTTGTTCATAACATCATAAGCGGTCTTAAATGCGCCCTCGCCATTGCATCTTGGTGCAAACCAAGTACATGGCCATGTATAGTCTGTACGTTTCCAAAGCTTATCGGAAACCTCTTCCGGAAGATGTACTGTCCAGCCCTCTGCGATCTGCAGAACCGGTCCAAGGCCTTTTACAAGATTCAGACGGATCATGGTTGCAGGCATTTCTGCTTTCGTCTCAAATCTGGATGAGAAACCGCCGCCGCGGAAGTATCCAAGGTCAGCAAAGTTCCAGGTGGTATTCTTCATGATTGCATCCTGATCTTCCTCTGTTACTTCATACCATGGTTTCATTACAGGATTGCCGTCAGCATCCTTTGCTGCTCCGTTGGCATCCAGGCAGCATGCGCCGGAGTTGATCAGATGGATAAAGCCGCCGTTATCCTTTGCAACGCCCTCTACATCATAGCCGGTTGCTTTCTTAACTGCTTCCGGGCTCCAGTAAGTACGAACATCGGCAAACATCTGCGCACGGTTGGTCAGAAGCTTCATAAACAGCATTCCAAGGCCGTTGAGAACGTCATTCTCTGTTGCCAGGATGTACGGCTCTCTTGCTCCGTTCCAGTCAAAGGAGGTATTCAGCATAGCTTCCGGGAAGTCACAGTTCGGATAGAAATCTGTCCACTGTCTCTGGCCCTGGAAACCTGCTGCGATGGCATTGTGTCCTACCATTTCTTCCTCGCGGCCTTCCGGAAGGTTCTTATTGCCGTTCATCAGGTCTTTAATGATAACGGCCATCTTAACTACAAATTCAAACTGTTCTTCCTTCTTCTCATCGGTCATCTGTAATTCAGCCGGATTCTTGTCAAAGCCCATAATGCATTTTTCTTTTGCCCATGCAAGAGCCTTCTGATATTCTGCCTCATCATAGATGCCCTCTGTCATACGGCGGATGATCTCTACCTCATCCACAGACTCTACACGCATTCCAAGATAGGATTCGATAAAGTCGGAATCAATAATGGAGCCGCCGATTCCCATACAAATAGAACCGATCTGTAAGTAGGATTTGCCTCTCATAGTAGCAGCAGCCACTGCAGCACGTCCGAATCTCAGCAGCTTTTCCTGAACATCTGCCGGAATGGAAGTGTCGTCTGCTTCGCAGACATCATGTCCGTAGATTCCGAATGCCGGAAGTCCCTTCTGTGCATGAGTAGCCAGAACGGAAGCAAGGTATACAGCGCCCGGTCTTTCTGTTCCGTTGAAGCCCCATACAGCCTTAATGGTCTGGGGATCCATATCCATTGTCTCGGAGCCGTAGCACCAGCATGGTGTAACGGTTACGGTAATATCAACGCCTTCTTTTCTGAATTTATCTGCGCACGCTGCTGACTCGGCAACACGTCCGATGGTTGTATCTGCAATAACAACCTTTACAGGCTCGCCGTTAGAATATCTGAGATTCTCTTCAAACAATTTAGCTGCGGACTTAGCCATGTTCATAGTCTGCTCTTCCAGAGACTCACGAACCTTCAGAGCGCCGCGGCGTCCGTCGATGGTTGGTCTGATACCAATTACAGGGTAGCTTCCGATTAATCTGCTTTCTGCCATAATTTTGAATACCTCCGTTTTATGTATTTGTTGTTTCTTGTTACCGTTTTCTATATAGGTTATTATACGATTGAAATTGGGAAATTACTTGTGTTATAATAGCAAAAAACAGGACAATATTCACTTTTTCAGTTTTGTCTGTGATTTTTCTATGAATTTTGGAAAGGAGGAAAGTTTTTGCACGATTTAGAACGCAACGAAGACCGTCCGAGAGGCACCTACGAATTTCCTTTTGAATTTCACCATATTGAAATTAACCATCCCCGTTATGTAATGTCATACCACTGGCATGTAGAATATGAAATCATCCGCATCCTCACAGGAACCTTAACTGTCACTTTAGACGAAAAAAGTTTTACCGCGACAGCCGGAGATGTAATTTTTGTCCATAGCGGAATCCTCCACAGCGGGATTCCAAAGGACTGTGTGTATCAGTGTATCGTCTTTGACGTAAATACTTTTTTGAAGCAGAATACCGTATGCGCAGGATATATGCAGCGCATTATCCATCAGGAGCTTATGATCTTTCACCATTTTACAGAAAAATATCCTGAAATTCTTCAGGTTATCAATAGCATTTTTGAATCTATCCAAAAAAAGCAGGATGGATATGAAATGGTCGTGATTGGACAATTTTACCACTTTTTCGGGCTTGTTTTTGGTAATCATTACTATCTTGACGGAGTAACAAAAGCAAGGAGAGACTATAAAAGGATTTTACAGTTAAAACAGGTGCTGGAATTCATTGAACATAATTATGCATCCCCCCTTACTTTACAGCAGCTTTCCGCTTCTGTTTCAATGTCCCCAAAATATTTCTGCAGGTTTTTTTCGGAAATGACCCACCAGACGCCTATGGATTACCTGAACCGTCAAAGAATTGAACAGGCATGCTACCAGTTGTCTACCACAGATGATTCTATTACGGAAATCGCCTACCGGAACGGTTTTAATGACCTGAGCTACTTTATCAGGACCTTCAAAAAATATAAAGGCATGACGCCCGGAAAATATAAACGGACCTGATAGCAACAAACCCCTTTACAATAAGATGAATTTCTCTTGACATTGAGCAGGAATATGTCAGAATAGAAGTATCAGTGGAATTTTATGACAAACAAACAATTTGGAGATAAGAATATGAAAAAACTTGCAGTTATGTTCCCCGGGGTGGGGTATACTTGTATGAAACCATTATTATATTATACTGCCTCTGCAGCAGAGGACCGCGGATATGAGATCATGCGTCTGGATTACGGACAGGATATTCACACCTTTCGCGGAAGGAGTCCTCTGGATCTGGAGCCTGTGACCAGGCTTGCCCTGCGCAGAGTGCTGCAGCAATTAAACGGCTTTGATTTCCACGAATATGAAGATATTCTTTTTATATCAAAAAGCATCGGCACTGTAATAGCCTGCGAAGCAGAAAAGGAATTAAAGCTGGAGGGACAGGTCAGGCATTTTCTTATGACACCTATTCCGGCGACTGTTCCTTATTTAAAGCATGTAAACGGTGTTTTCTTTTCCGGGACTGCCGACCCGTATATTTCAGAAAATATGGTCCGTTCCATTGCCCGTCAATATTCCTCAAAGGCAGGCGGGATTTTTGAAAAATGCAATCATTCTCTGGAACGCAAAGGCGACACTCTCGGAAACCTGAAAAATATACGGCAGATTATAGAATGCTTGAACTGGATGATGGAACAAAGCTTATAGCTAAAAGATGACTATGATAAAGCCTGCTGCCTGCTTCCTCTCAGAAAATAATATTACTCACAATAAACTGACCCTATCTGCTGCAGATTCTAAACTACTAAAAAAGCCAGCCCCTCAAAGCACGAATTCCTTCTCTGAGGGGCTTTTTAATCCATAGAATTTCACTCTTAACCACAGCGGTTAGTCCTCTGTTCAGTAGCTGGAATCCGGCAAAGCGAAAATTCACATTCCGCTTTGCCGCATGCTCATGAACGCAGATCCGCTGCAGGGCTTGTCAGTGGAAATTTCCTGATAGATATTCATAAATTCTGTCGCAATCATAATCGGGTGCATATTTCTTTACAGCCTCGCAGATTGGAAGCACCACATCCATCGTTTCCTCCAATTCCTCCGCAATAAGCTCAGGAGACTTATTCCTGATAAGCTTCCGGCTGATCTGCCGAATCAGCATCCTTAATCTTCCTTCTGTCCGTCCTTCTGCTTTTCCTTCTTCTCTATACAATAACATTGCACCATTCCATGCCTCACACACGTCTTTTACCTCCACTTCATTTTCATTAACAATAACATATTGGTCCAGCAATATCGCCAGAAATATCCTGGTATCCTGGCTCAATCCCTGAATTTCTTCTTTGTGTTCTTCCACATACTTTTTAAGTTCTTCACTCTTACGGCTATGATTCATCAAGCGGAAAATGTCCCTCCACTCTGTCTGGAACAAATCAGGGGTTTGTTCATGGATATCTGTGACATAAGTCCGATAGTCCGGAAGAAAATCCTGAAATTCCTCAAACTCTTCAGGAATATTCATCATCTCTTTTAACGTATGTTTGCTTAACCAGCGCTTCTCTCCCATATACAATACCTGATGAAATACAGGAATCAGAGGACGAACCGTTTTCATTTTCTTCCCTTTTTCAGGTTTCCTGTTTTTTAACTGTTCCGAATACTCCACGCCATCATATGTAAATTCTCTTAAAGGCATATTATAATCCGGCTGTGCCATCCCTTCACAGGCTAAATAAACTCTCGCGTTCTCTTTATCATGGTACATCAGGGTATCACGTTCCCTTTCCAGATATCCCATCCCTGTTTTTGAGTTTTCCCGCTTCATATCATCTTTTGTATCCGGATCGTTTGTCTTCTGTACACTTTCATCCAAAGGCTCCTCTCGATATAACAGTCTCTTCTTCCTTTGAATTTCTCTTAAATAATCCGCCTGCACGATTCGTTCGCCACGAAAAACTGTTCCATTCATGAAATCTGCAAAACGGACAGGATCTTTGTTATATTCTATAAAGCTATAGTCCTTAACACCCAAACATATCCCTTCTTTCTTATTCTGTTAATATATTTCCACAGGAGTTTGAAGCCGAACGGCAAAGAATAAGTCAAATGGACATACAAGCATATCCGATTGGCTTGTTGCTCGCGGGAATAAATTTCCCGAAATGATAGATTTATATTATCACAGAACAAAATGGAGTGCAAGGGCTTTATAAAAACTTTAGATATCCTGTGATAATATGGTAACATATTCTATTTAAGAACGCAATGGGCTTATAGCAAATTTCAACAAAAAACCCTCAGAGCAGAGAAGCTTCCAACTTCCCACTCTGAGGGTTTTTAATAAAGCAGACATTCGCATTCCGCTTTGCTATATGCTTATAATGCAGGTCGCTACGCGACTTGTCAGTGGGAGCCTTAAACTCCCCCGACTAAGCATTCTACAAAACCTCATTGAGTACAGACAATCCGTACTCCGCAAGGCTATGATCTTCTTCTCCGGTACCTCCGCTGACGCCCAGGCCGCCGATGATCGTATCGCCCACCTTAATGGGAACGCCACCGCCGAAAATAATAATATTTCCGCCTTCCATCTTATCCAGGCCATAGAAGGTTCCGCCGGGCTGTGCCAGCTTACTCAGCTCCATTGTAGACATCTTTACCGCCACAGAAGTATAAGCCTTTTTTACAGCCACGTCAAAGCTTACCAGAAAAGCCCCGTCCATCACATGGACAGCGATTGGATTACCGTCCGGACCGCAGACTGCAATAACCGCCTGTTTTCCCCGGCGTTTTGCTTCCTCTTCAATCCTCCCGATCAAACGCTTGGACGCATCCAGCGTAATCCTTCCCTGAATTCCCATACGCTTCAGCACTTCCTGAATCACAGCCTCGCTGACTGCGCCATTCTGATTTTCTCCCATAGCAGCAACCTTTCCCGCTCCAAAAGCAGAAGTCCCTGCCTGTCCCGGCATATCAGCGGCCTTCGTCTGTCCCGGCGTAGCTGCACCGGATACCGACGCTTCCGCCTCTTCTGCTTCCTTCGCATCCGTATATCTGGCAAGCACATAAAGATAATCCGCCAGACGGTTCATATACTTCTTTGTTCCGGTATCCGCCCCGAACTTCACACTCACCGCAGCCAATGCCCGTTCAGCCCGCCTTGCAACGGTCCGGGCCACATCTATTTCTGCGGAAAGCCGACAGCTTCCCGGAAGGATAAACTTTTTCGGACGCTCAAACAGCCCTTCCATCCTGTCAATTTCTTCTTCAAGAATGGCTGTCTTATCGTCATTGATTTTATACTCTCTGTTATAAGGGTCTGCCACACCTGCCATCACCGTAATCAAAGTACCCTGAATCTTCTCCAGAATCCGGATGGTATCTCCATCCTTCAGCATGGTCTTCACCACGCCCAGATGACTGGTCAGCTCATCTATGGTACCCACAAGCTGGATTCTGTCATCCGACTTGGATACATTTTTCGTACGGATCAGGTCCGTGGTTCCTTTGTCTCCGTTTTTCGTATAAATATTCATAACGGCATCCCCCATAATTGTATACTGATAAGCTCATTCCATAACTCTCTATAAGCTTTGCTATCAGCCATAGCCTTACAGCTCTGGTGTAAGACATTGTATGAAAATAACATGAACTTACTCAATATACAGGTTTAAATGGCATTTTCTTAATTGCCCTCGCACTATTTGCCCCAAGATTCCGGCACTGCCGGAACGACGGCGCATTCAGCTCAAAGACGTTTTTTCCTTTTGGAAGACGCTGCATCTGCATTGCCAGCCGCGCCCCGCAAATCCCGATCCCGGATCCAAGCATCGACTCATTTGCCGCCTCAAACGCCAGATCGTCCAGATCTCCTTCGCGGTTCTGCACCTGATACAGAACGCCCTCTTCCTCAATCCCCGCATAGACCTCCCGAAGGAAATCCCTGTCCGGTTCCTTACAATATATAATTATCGTAGGCTTATTTACAACCATACCCTCACCACCCGCAGATTAGAGCGTGTTTAAAAAGGACAGCACCAGCCCTGTCGCCACCGCATTCCGTGGTCCTTCCACCCCTCTGATATTTCCTCGTCCGCAAACGATCCGATACTCAGAAAGGGCCTCCATCAGCATCTCCGGAATCTCAAAATCCTCCGCAGAGCCTCCGACCAGCACCACATTTGGAATTTTCCGCAGATCGCCCTCCGGCGCCACAGCCTTCAGCGCCCTCAGCGCATTCTTCACAAAAACCTTTTTCTTCGCTTCCCGGCGGACCTCAAGGATCTTCTCCATAGGGATATCCTCTTCCACCTTCAGCATCTCATCCGGCGCCAGCAGCACCACATGCCCATAATACCTTGGATCGATGGATTCCTCAAAAAACTCCATAGCCCCGTTTTCCAGCCGCATATGAAAAAGGCTCTCCACCTTTCCCATGGGATATTTCTTAATCTGCTCCGCGGTCGTCCGGCTGCCAAGCCCAAGCTCTGTCTGGATCAGCATGGAAACAAGCTCTCCTGCCCCGGCCTGATGGGTAGTCCTCACCCTTCCATCTGGCTCCAGCACAGCAGCGTCCGTGGAGCCGCCGCCCATATCCAGAATGGCAAGAGGAAGCTTTGTCCCCGGCGTCGTCATCGCTCCAAGGGAAGCCATCACAGCCTCCACCCCCGCAACCACTGCCCGGACTCCAAGCTCATGCTCCAGTCTCTCGGCAATCTTCTTCATGGGAAGCTGCTGGGTCTTTACCATAGCGGCAATCCCCACAGCCTTTTCCATACAGGTTTCCCCCGCCAGGGATCCGGAAATTTCCACCGGCGCAAGAGTATCCACAGCCAGAATATCCGTAATACGGATCTCACTGTCATGTGCTTTGGCCACATCCGCCATACTTGTCTTAATGCGGGTAAGCATATTTCCTACGTTAGTGTCCGTCTCTCCGTCGATATCCCGCACTTCTCCCACCGAAGCAAGAGCGTCCATGATCCTGTCCGCCCCTGCGTCAATGCTCACTGTCACATCATGCTGTCCATGGACAGTAATTTCTCCGGCAGGAAGAACATTCTCCCGGATATTTCCATGGGGAGTCCTGATTACCACAGCGCTTCTCTTTCCGATCAGGCTCTTGGCAATGGGGGTGACCGCCTTCGTTTCCTCCGCATTCAGCTTCAGAAGCGTAGCGATTCCATAAGGGTTGGAAAGCATCCGGATACTGGTTCCGGGAAGCGCCACCTCAATGGCCGCCAGCTTTCCCTCCGGCACCTTTCCGATATGCCTTACCTCATCCACGATGGGAATTTTTTTATTCAGCCTGTTTTCCACCAGAACCGCCTCGTCCGCCTGCAGGATCAGCCCCCGGATATCCAGTTCCGGAATATGCTGATTCAGCCTTGCGGCGACTTCTTCATAGGAAAACTTACTGGCTGCCGCCACAATATACGGCGCCCCCGGCTTCCCCTTCCAGATATTTTCCAGAAAGATCAGTTCTCCCACCGCTTCCCCGGCCCCTGCCGGTGTGGATGGATTATGTCCGATCATAGAGGATTCCGTAATGATGGTTTCGGTGATGGTCTCCATGGCCGTATCCCCGATCACCGGCGCCGCCTCATTAAGGCGCACAAGGTCAAGGGCGCTTAAAGGCTGCCGGATCTTATCCATAGCCTCCATTAGCGCCGCCTTGATCCCATAAACATTCGGCAGTGTTCCTTTTGTTCCGGTAGTCATACGGGAAGCGCCGGAGAGGAACTGAAAAGATCCGTCCTCTCCAACAGCGCCGATACATACTTCAGTTGTGGAATTTCCTATATCAACACCTGCAATCAGTTTCAAAGAAGAATTCCCCTTTTTTCGTAAATTTCCGCAGCTTCCAGCACCAGTTTGGCACAATGAGGCGCCTGATATTTCTCAAGCAGCTCTTTTGCCATCAGAACCAGTTCATTTTTGGTAGAACGGTTTGGGCGAAGCTTGTTGTACATGTTCAAAATCACATCATCCGGAACATTGGAAAGCTCGGCAGCCCTCTCAAAATTCGCTTCCATCTGGGGATTGTCTGCAGAAGCTGCCACCTGTCCCTGCCTCTTAAGCATTTCCGGCGAAATCTTAATATCTTCCGCAGTCACGCTGCCGCGCTTTACCTCATCAAGAGTGATCTGGGAAAGCTTTTTCCCTGTTTTGGAGGTAATGGTGTCGGCTTCGTACTGCCCTAAAGGATACTTACTCATCTTGCGCCCTCCCATACAATCATGCCTTTTTCCGGATCAAGCTGCTCTGTTTCGATGATGTGCATCAGGGCGGCCTTTACCTGGAATTTCGCACGCACCATAGGGTCGTTGGTGCACTCGATCGGAGTCACCTTTTCCCCTTTGACATATTTTGCTGCGTTTCTGCCGATCTTACGGTAGGTCTCAAGATTCATCAAAGGTGCCTGGGGGAAAAGCTCCAGATTCGTCAGAGGATAGAGATCCTTCTGATGAATGACGGTGGTTCCCTTGGACTGGATTCCGATTCCGATTCCGGAGCCGGAAAGCTTGGCTGCCTGGAGGGCCATAAAGCCTACATCCGAGGTATCCAGCACTTTTACCACACGGGAAACCATGCCTTCTTCTTCGATTCCTGCTTTCACATTGCGCAGCACCTCATCCAGCGGAATCCCGCCGATGGTCTTGGTGATCTCCGTCTGGAAAGCAGCCCCTACACCAATGACAACTTCCTTGGGGTCTGTCCCCTGTTTTGCCCTTACCGCACCTTCATAGGAACGCTTCGGGCGCATTCTTGTCTTCCCTGCAAGGCTCTGGGTACCGGAGCTTTTGGGAGACTCATCCGGGAGCTTCGCACCATTTCGCTGCAACTGCTCCACGACCGCTTTGGTTATGGCTTGTATCAGTTGTTCATTCACTTCCATGGCACAGCCTCCTAAAATTCATTTACATTGATCCGGTGAGGAATCGCTTTGATCTCCTCCCAGCGTTTGCCTGTTACACGGTATCCGGTTCCCGGCCCCAGATAATCATTTGGCGTATTCACGCCGGACATTACCTGGAAATTCTCATCCAGGATCGCCGCGGTATGCATGTAATCTCCGATCACCCTCTGCTTGAGCATGTTCAGAATGCTCTGGGCAAGCTCGGTAAAGCCGCTCTCTGCCAGCGCCTTTACCACATCGATTCCTGTGATACCGCGCTTCATCAGATCATCCGCGGCCATCAGGTCGGACGCTACATCACGCTTTAAGGTGTCCTTGCTTCCATGGGCATAGGTGACCGCCTCCACCTGCTCGTCTGTCACTTCCGTCAGTCCCAGATACTTAAACACAGCCTGCACGGCCTTCCCTGCTTCCCGGCGCACACGGATCACTTCTTCCTCCGTCACCGGACGCAGACCGCCGTCCACCTGCATATCTCGCTGTAATACATTATAATCGTCAAAATCCTCCGCATCAAAGTTGGACCCTGCAAACATATTGTCATAGTTGGGTTCTGCCGCGTATCCGGAAAAGATAAAGTCTGTTCCCGGCATAAACTGCAGCATGGTCCTGGCAGTCCTTCTCATATCAGAGTTGGAAAAACTCTGGTCATTGGAGGACGCACATTCCAGTCCCAGCAGCGCCGCTACCAGATTCTCCCCGATGATCTCACGGATACCGGACGGCACGCTGGCCGCCACGCCCACACAGCTTACGGAACCGTTCTGGATTCCCTGGGAACCTGCGCCCTTAGTCACATACAGGCATCTGCATTCCAGATACAGCATGGACTTTTTCTCACTGCTTCCCATCAAAACCTCGGAGCCGGAGCCGGAGGTAAAACGGACCTTCAGGCCCCGGGAGGCATAGGCTGAATTAAGAAACGCCTTGGAATACGGGGTATCATCCCCATCGATAAATACCTTTTCCGTACCGTAGACGGAAAGCGTTTCCGCATAGGTGGTCAGGCCGCGGATCCCAAGCTCCAGCTCGGTGGCTTCTTCCACCGCGCACTGGGTCAATACTCCCTTTCTTCCCACCTGGGAGCCGATCAACAACGCAATGGCATTAAACGGCGCATATCTTGCCACACCCGTTGTGGTTTCCTCTTCACTGAAACCACGGAGCGCGCCCTCCGCTGCGTCGGCGGCGATCTGCACCGGATCGTCCTTCAGATTGGTGATATGCGCCTGGTTGCCCGGCACCTTTCTGGCACGCATTTTCTGCATACCCATCATCATTTCCACCACATTCAGGTAATTGATGACCTCCACCATCTTTGCCGGAGTGATTCCTGAGACAATTTCCAGAATTTCCTTCCGTGAGGTCTGGATATCCACGATCTTCCTTGCAATCTCCAGAGAGGGAATTGCCATGGAAGCCTCTGTCCTGTCAATACGGATAGCATAATCCGCGATAAACTGGTCAAGGAAATCAAAATCCCCGCGCTTTTTTCCGTCCAGCTCAGTGATGACTCCGTTTTCTACTTTTACAGAAGGTTTTGGGTCATAGGGACTTTTCATGGCCACAAATCCCATTTCCGGCCATTCGTCAATAAATCCGTCTTTATTGACCGCCCTCTGATCCAAAACCTCGATTCTTTTCGATCTTTTCATAGCTTCTACCTTTTCCAGAAAAAATCATGAAAGCCCTTTTTATTTATCTCAGAAGGACCAAAGCTTCGTATAAATCTTTACAATATCTTCCTTCGTAGGAACTCTTGGGTTATTCGCTGTACAGGCATCCGCAAGTGCGGCCTCCGCCATTTTATCTACTGCCGCAAAATACGCATCCGGGGTAATCGTTCCGATTTCCTGGATGGTCAGAGGAATATTCATTTCCTTCTGCATAAACTGAATCCAGTTTACAAGCGACCGCACGCTCATAACCTTGTTATAATTACTGAGTCCCAGAATATGCGCAATATTCGCATATCGTTTTACTGCCGGAAGATACTCCTTCTGGCTTCTGCTGTGCTTATTGATATTGGCGTTAAATTCCACAATATGAGGCAGCAGCATTGCGTTTGCCCTTCCGTGGGGAATATGGAACACAGCGCCTAACTGATGCGCCATGCTGTGGGTAATTCCAAGTCCCGCCGTATTAAAGGAAAGTCCGGCAAGGCAGGACGCCACATGCATCTTCTGTCTTGCATGCATATCGCTTCCGTCCAGATACGCTCTTAAAAGGAATACCCCGCAGATTTCAATGGATTTCTCTGCCAGTGCGGAAGAAAACTCATTGTGGTCTGTGCTTACGTAGGATTCCAGCGCATGGGTAAATACATCCATGCCGGTATCCGCTGTAATGGCAGGGGGTACGCTCTTTACCAGTTCTGCGTCCAGGATCGCCTCGTCCGCTGTCAGTCTATCGGATACAAGAGGGTATTTCACCTTTGCGTCCGTGTCGTTGACAACCGCGAAAGAGGTTACTTCGGAACCGGTACCGCTGGTGGTCGGAATGGCGATCAGGCCAACGTTTCCATAATTATTGATCTTCAGGGCAAATTCACGGATAGCTTTGGATGAGTCGATGGCTGACCCGCCTCCGACTGCCACAATCGCTTCCGGCTGAAATTGAAGGAACTTCTTAACGCCCTCTGCAATTTTCCCTACCGGTGCATCCGGAACCACATCCTGGAAAATATCATACTGGATACCCGCGCTATCCAGAGGCGCCGTAATCAGATCAATCATATGGCTCTGTACTACAAAAGGATCTGTGATAATCAGAACTCTTTTATAAGGAATAACTTTCAGCCTGTCCAAAGCGTTATCGCCAAAATGAATGACTGTTTTCATTTCAAAGGTTTTCATATCAGATGCTCCTTATATGCGGCTGCAGCCAGAATCCCCGCAGGCTTCTTATCAACAGCTCTTGTCCATCGCTTTGTTATTCCGGATATTTACACTCAATATCCAGATCCGCAAAATGATGGAGCCATTTGTCGCCCGGTTTTCTGTCTGTTACAACCACATCCACATCCCGCAGGCTTCCTGCAACGGAAAATGCGGTCTGGTCAAATTTGGTACTGTCTATTACCAGAATCTTTTTGCGTCCTGAGGCCATCATGGCTTTTTTTGTGGAGCCAAAAGCCTCCTGTGATTCCATGATCCCCCAGTTATGATCCAACGCCTTACAGGAAATGATCACCTTATCCACATAATAAGCCCTGATAGCTTCTTCTGTCTTGGAGCCCAGAAAGGCAAGATACCCTTCCTTCATCACTCCCCCGGTGGAAATGATATTCCAGCCGGAAACATCGGAAAGCTCAAGCAGGATCTCCATGGAATTGGTAATGACCGTCAGCCGTTCTCTGGCCTTCAGCGCCTTTGCTACGAACACAGCCGTAGTGCTGGCGTCAAGGAAGATATGCTCCCCGTCCTGCACCAGAGAAGCGGTAATCTCCGCCATCTTCTGTTTTCCTGCAACATTCTGGTTTTTACGGATGTTAAAGGGCAAATCGATACTTACATCCTCATTAATCACCGCTCCGCCATAGCTCTTGGTGGCAAGCCCCTCTTTTTCAAGCTTGTCCAGATCCCGGCGGATGGTTTCTTCAGAAACATCATAAAGCTGACTGAGCTCGCTCACAACTACGCGCTTCTCAATCTGAAGTTTCTCGAGGATCAGGTTACGTCGTTCTAAAGCCAGCATATTTTTGCCCTCCTCTACTCGTTTCATATGTGATCGTGCCTGCATTGACAGGCAGATCCGCTTTGCTTATACGGGAAACGGCAGCTTTCCGTACCGCCTCCTATAAAATGGAATCCATCATGCGCTTATCCGGATGGGCAATAACGGAGGAATCCAGATACATGCCCTTTTCCGCAACAAGTTCCTTTGCTCTTTCGATGGACGCCTCTACTGCGGAAACCTCCCCTGTGATCATCATGTAGGATTTTCCGCACATACCTTTGGCAATACGAAGCTCGATCAGATCAACGATCGCTGTCTTCGCAGCCTGATCCGCTGCTTCAATAATCGAAGCGGCGTCATAGGTTTCCAGGATTCCCAGGGCGCTGATCTCTTCTACGGCTGTCGTTCCGTAGATCGCCGGGAAAATGGAATCATGTGGATTGCCCAGCACAAAGCTGTCAATGCACTTATCTTCATAGGTGGTAACTGCCGTGTCAACGGCTGCCTTTACCGCACTTAAATCGCCGGTGATAATTGCAATGTATTTACCCGGACATACGGTCTGCGCCTCGACAATCTCCACGTCAGAGGTCTTCACCATGGCATCTGCTGCAGTGATGCCTGTGGCTGTCGTTTTAAATTCAATCATTCCGATTGCTTTACTCATGTTCTGCACGTCCTTTCTACTTTGCTGCAATTATGATGTGGCGGTCAGTAACTTCTGTTACTTTTCCGCAGATGGTTGCGTGGATGCCGACGCTTAATCCGTTGGCCGGCTTTGCGATCATCTGACCTCTGGTTACTTCATCGCCTGCACTTACAATTGCCTGCGCCGGTGCTCCGATATGCTGGCTCAAAAGGACTTTTACCTTCGGAACAGCCACAAGGGTCTCGTCCATAGGTGCATCCTTGTCATATTTGGTCAGAGCCAAACGTGCCATTAACCGTTCTTCCGGAACTTTACGGTACTCTCTGGATGGTTTTACAGGCGCTGCCTGTACACCCTGAGGAGGTCTGACACCTGCTGCGCGAAGTCCGCCCTTCATATCTGCAAGGAGACTTCTCGGTGCCAGGCTCTGCGGACAGGAATACATCTCGCAGACACCGCAGGAACTGCAGAAGCTTGCATCCAGGTATGGATTCAGATCCCTGAAGTCATTGTTGGATGCCGCTCTCATGAAACGGGCCGGATCAATGGGATGTCCCAGATTATTTCTCGGACAAAGATCCGTACAGGTATTACACTGGCAGCAAATGGATGCTGCACGTTTTAAATCTATGGAAGAAGTTCTTAACTTCTTCATTACAATAGGATGGTCCTTAGGAAGAACCAGGATTGCATTCGTTGTTTTGGTCACCGGATCGGAACCATTGCCGATACGCCCCATCATCGGTCCGCCTACAAAGTAGACAGGATCTTTGATCGTAATATCACCGGCCTGGGCCACAACCTCATCCAGTGTACAGCCAAGAGGCACTCTCACAGTTACCGGGTTGCTGACTTCCGCTACAACGGACACGTATTTGTCTGTTACCGGGCACTGCTTTTCCACAGCGCGGTATACATTGTAGATGGTCTCTACGTTAAACACGGCAACGCCCTGTTCAATAGGCAGTCCGCCGGGTCTTACCACTCGTCCGGTCGCCTCATAGATCAGGACAACCTCATCGCCCATGGGATATACTTCTTCCAGAAGATGAATCCGCATGTTCGGGAATTCTTCAATATGCTGCTGTAATGCTTTTACAGTCTGTACGTAAGATTTTTTGATTCCAATGATAGCTTCGGAAGCACCTACGGTCTCTGCTACCAGATGGAATGTCTTCATAATCTCATAAGCGTGCTTCTCTAATAACTGTCTGTGTAATTTCAGTAAAGGTTCGCACTCCGCACAGTTCATGAGAATCGTGTCTGCTTTGTCCGTCAGTTTTGCATAGGTTGGGAAACCAGCGCCGCCGGCACCTACCACACCATTCTCCTGCATTATTTTCTGTAATTCTTTGATTTCCATGGCGTTACTCCAATCCTGCACCGTCGTCGATGATACCCACAATTGCAGCATCAACCGGTGCTGTTTCTACGCCGCAGCCAATTCTTGCTGCGCTTCCCTGTGCCACCAATACATATTCACCGATTCCTGCACCGATGATATCGATTGCAACAATCTGATTGAGGTCAGCTTTCATATGATTCACTGGCTCAACAATCATGAATTTCTGTCCGATTAATTTTTCACTCTTCCGCGTAGATACTACGCTTCCAACTACCTTGCCTACAATCATATGAGCCTCCGCGTTTTTCCTGAATCCTCCTATGCCGGTGGCAGTTCTGCCACCGGCGCAGTATGGAGGAATGATTATTTAATAATGGTAACTGTATTGCCTGTGGCAATTTTTGCTGCATTTGCTTCGTCTGTGTCAATATGCATCTCCAGTGTAAAGCTGTCATGTACGCGGATTTTCACATGGTTGAAAATTGTTCCGCGTTCGTTGTCAGCTTTTACGGATACAATATCGCCGTCCTTGACACCAGCCGCCTGTGCATCTTTCGGAGACATGTGGATATGACGCATAGCCACGATACAGCCCTCGTTCAGATAGATGGCGCCTTTGGGTCCTACGATGGCAATGGGAGCACTGCCTTTCACATCACCGGATTCGCGGATCGGAACGTTCATTCCAAGCTTGATCGCATCTGTTGCGGATACTTCTACCTGGGATGCCTTACGTACCGGTCCGAGGATTCGTACGTTTTCGATCGCACGAAGCTTTAATCCTACGATGGTGACTGTTTCGTTGGATGCAAACTGGCCGCCCATCAGCTCTTTTTTCTTGGTGAGCTGATATCCGGGGCCGAACAGTGCTTCCACATGCTCCTGTGTCAGGTGGATGTGTCTTGCGGAAACTCCAATCGGAACTACGAAGCCTTCGCTCTTGCTTTCGCTCTGGTTGATCGCATCAATCACCATTTTTGTTATTAATTCGATATTTTTCGTTTCCAAGAGTACACCTGCTTTCCTTTCTGGTTTCTAAGCTCTTCGCCTGATGGCTCTACTTTTTATTTTAAAACCGGAAGGATTTTTTCTACGTCTGTGTGTGGTCTTGGGATTACATGGGTAGCTACTAATTCGCCAAGTCTGGATGCTGCTGCGCTTCCGCTCTCTACTGCAGATTTTACAGCGCCTACGTCTCCGCGTACCATAACGGTTACAAGACCGGAGCCGATCTTCTCTGTTCCTACTAATGCAACGTTAGCTGCCTTGCACATCTGGTCTGCTGCTTCGATCGCTGCTGTAAGTCCTCTGGTTTCTACCATTCCTAAAGCTTCCTGTGTCATTCTTTTTTCCTCCTTATGGATTGCTGTCTTTTCAGCGTCCTGTTTTTTTATTTCGGTTTTTATTACTTCGGTTTCAGCGGCTTCGGTTTTCACCTCTGCCGTTCCGGCTTTGGCTGCGGCTGCCTTTGCAGTTCTTCTGGGAGCCGCCGCCTTTTTCGGGGCTGTGCTTTTCGCTGTTGTTTTTTTCTCTTCAGCCATTGTTCATCCCCCTATTGTTTTTTCTTTTTCCATCGACTTGCACTTAATTCCACCATTTTGACGATTTCTTCGTGAGGACGGGCAATGACTGCATAACACGCAGGTTTCTTGATCCCGTTTGCCACCGCCGCCTCTACGGCCTCCGTTACAGCCGATACATCGCCTTCTACAATGATGGTTACCAGTCGTCCGCCCAGCTTACGTTCCCATGACGCCAGCTCAACGTCTGCAGTCTTACACATGATGTCCAGCGCATCGATGGCCGCTACGACACCTGTGATTTCAATAAAACCATATGATTTACTCATGAGCGAACTCCTTTAGCTGTTACTATTTACAGCAGCCGCTGCGAACAGTAACCCGGCATGCGGGATATGGACTGTGAATAGTAACCTTTTAAATTCTGTATATTAGAGTGTCGGCAAGATCTTTTCCACGTCGCTATGCGGTCTTGGGATTACATGTGTCGCTACCAATTCGCCAAGTCTGGATGCTGCTGCGCTTCCGCTTTCCACTGCTGCCTTCACAGCGCCTACATCGCCACGAACCATAACAGTTACAAGACCGGAACCGATTTTTTCTGTTCCTACTAATGCAACCTCTGCTGCCTTTGTCATCGCATCTGCTGCTTCGATTGCAGCGGTAAGTCCTCTTGTTTCAACCATTCCTAATGCTTCCTGTGCCATGATTCATTCCTCCTGAAATTCATTTCTTAATTTAATCCGGATATGGCTGCTACTCCTTATCCAGAGCGCTGATCTTCAGCATTTTTCTTGTCCCTTCTTCGGGATTGGGAATTACATAATGCTGTACCACACCGGCCAGCCGGTTTGCAGCTTCCATTCCGGCTTCCACTGCTGCCGTCACATCCGTCACGCTTCCGCGGAATTTAATGCAGACCAGAAGCGGCACTGGCAGGCTGTCTGCATTGGCAGGCTTATTCTTATCGAACACCTCCAGGCGGACATTTGCTGCCTTGCATCCGGCATCGCCTGCTACGAAGGCTGTGGTCAGCCCAAACACCTCTAAAATTCCTACAGCTTCTGCCATCTTGCTTCTCCTTTACCGTCCGGATTATTTATTGATCACTGCGATCTTAAGACCGCTCATTGCCAGGTTCGTTTCAAGCGCTTCGTTGATCTGCTCTAACGGGAATCTGTGTGTGATCAGCTCGGACATGGGAAGGCCGATTGCTTTTGCCCTCTTCAGGAAATCAAATGTGGTTGCATAATCTCTCAGGTTGTATACCCAGGAGCCAACCAGGTTGATTTCTTTGGAGCAGAGGTCGAAATGCGGGTTGATGGTCGCATCGCCGCCGTTGATAAAGAAGCCAAGCTCACAAAGTCCGCCGCCGTTGCGGATGAATTTGTAAATATTTGAATGAGCCTTCGGATTACCGGTACACTGGAATGCGAAATCTGCCAGATGTCCGCCGAGAGCGGTCTTAACGCCGTCTGCCAGAGCTTCGATTCCCTGGAAATCTCCGAAGTTTACAGTTGTATTTGCGCCCATCTTCTTTGCGAAATCAAGACGCTGCTGATTTCCGTCAACCGCACAGATATTCTCAACACCCATAGTGCGGAGAACAGCAATACAGATCAGGCCGATAGGACCGCATCCCTGGACAACCACTCTGCTGTTGAATTTCAGGATGCCGGTGGTTTTTGCACGTTCTACTGCATGTACCAGAACGGCGCACGGCTCAATGAGGATACGGGAATCCAGATCCAGATCGCTTACATTAAAGAATGTGGAACCGAAGTTTCCGCCTCTGATGAATATGTAATCTGCGAACCAGCCGTTGAATTTTACGTCGTCATCCGGAAGCAGTCCGTATACGTCGGCGCCGCCTACGTTCTTTTTATTTAAGTCAAACATGGTGATCTCAGGATCATCCTTAAAGATCATACATGTAACAACCTTATCGCCGATCTTAACCGGTTTGCCGGCTGTATCGGTCTTTACATTTTTGCCCATGGCAACGATCTCACCGGTACCTTCATGTCCCAGTACAACCGGGATCAGGCCGAACGGGTCGTTTTTGTATTCGTGCGCGTCGGTTCCGCAGACGCCGCAGCCTTCTACCTTTACGAGAATATCGTCGTCGCCTACCGGCGGAAGGGGATATTCCTGAAGCTCAAAGTGCTTTTTCTCAGTCATCATTGCAACTCTTGCGGTTTTCGGGATAGCGCCGCCTGCTGCCGGGGCCGGAGCTGCCGCTGCCGGAGCGTTTCCTGTCATGCCGGAGAGAACCTGCTTCACGATTTCTTCAATATTAATGTTATTCATATCCATTGTTCTTCTCCTCCTGATTAACGAATGCAAAGGCTGTCAGACATTACGCAGCGTCTTCTCTTGGTAAAGGTGCTCGCGCTTGTCAGACCTTCTCCTGTACGGCTTGCGATAGTAAAGGTACAGTAGCCTTCTCCGCCGAATCCAAGAGCTGCATAGGACGGTGCATTCTTTACAAGGATCGCGGTATCGATTGCTTTCGCGTATTTGGTGATATTGTCAATGTTTTTGGAATGGATGTGCGCGGAATGGCGGTTGCCGTGCTCAAGCCATACGGCCTGCTCTACCGCGTCGTCAAAATCCCTTGCCCTTACAACGCCCAAGATCGGCATCATAAGCTCTGTAGCGATCAGCGGATGCTCCTTGGGTCCTTCGAATACGATGCAGCGGATGTTTGCGGGAGCATTCACTCCGATCATGGAAAGAAGGGTTTTGGCGTCGCGTCCTACGCATTTACGGTTCAGCTTACCTCCTGCCAGAACAACAGCGGTCAGCTTGTCCTGCTCTTCCTTGGAAGCCAGATAGCAGTCGTTTTCTGATACAAGATAATGCATCAATTCATCCGTCACGGAAGCAACCGCTACGATCTCCTTCTCTGCAATACACGGAAGGTTATTGTCAAAAGTACATCCGTTTACGATATCCTGGGCTGCCTTGCGGACGTCGGCAGTCTCGTCCACCACTGCGGGAGGATTTCCTGCGCCTGCGCCAATGCCTCTCTTTCCGGAGGAAAGAACCGCGGTTACCACGCCGGGGCCGCCTGTTGCCGCGATCAGCGGGATATCTTTATGTTTCATCATAATGTTGCTTGTTTCTAATGTAGGTTTCTCTACCGTTACGGCAATGTTGTCCGGCCCGCCTGCCTCCAGGGAAGCTTCGTTTACCAGATTGATTGCGTAAACAGAGGTTTTGATGGCTGCCGGATGGGGGTTGAATACAACAGTATTTCCGCCTGCCAGCATGCCGATGGTATTGCACAGAACGGTTTCACTGGGGTTTGTACATGGAGTGATCGCTCCGATCACACCGAACGGCCCCATTTCGATCAGGGTCAGTCCTCTGTCCCCGGACCATGCAGTTGTGGTAATATCCTCAGTACCCGGGGTCTTGTCAGCTACCAGATGGTGTTTGAGGATCTTGTCTCCTACATTTCCCATTCCTGTTTCGTCAACCGCCATACGGGCGAGGATTTCTGCATTTTCCCTGATTTTTTTACGCATGCAGGTAATGATTTTTTCTCTCTGGTCCATGGACATTCTTTTTACGATAAGCTCAGCCTTCTTAGCGGCCTCGATCGCATCGTTCATATCCTTGAATATGCCATGTTTTCCGGTGGGAGCGTCTGCAATCTGCATTTTTGCCATGACTTCCTGTACAATTTCCTGTACCATATTTTCACTGATTGGCATGAGATTGTCCTCCTTACTATTTGTCAGGTTCAATTATTTCAGTCCTAACTGAGCCATTACCTGTTTCGTGATATTTGCTACCAGTTCAGCGTCTGCCGCCGGAGTTTCCTTGGAGGAACATTCCTTTCCGACAAAATCATACTGATATCCCGGGAACTGCTTGTAGTCGTCGCCGCATGCACCGCAGTTATGGCAGTTCTTTCCGTCCTTGTTCAGGCAGATGCTTGCCGGATGTTTGCCGGGCATACCGAATTTACGGCGGATCGCATACAGCTTCTCAATATTCTTCTCATCGAATTCCTTGGGGCCGCCGAGCAGCTTGGACTGATACAGAAGCTGTGCATAGAACTCAACAGATTCCATCTTCATGTAAGCAGCGTTCAGGTCTGTACTCCAGGTAAGTGCTCCGTGGTTCTCAAGAAGAACTGCGTCGAAGTATGGAAGGTATTTTTCCAGATTATCCGGAATTTCCATAGTGGAAGGTGTGCCATATTCAGCAATCGGCACGCAGCCAAGAGCGATAACTGCTTCAGGCATGATCGGCTGTGTCAGCGGGATACCTGCGATTGCAAAAGAGGTTGCATAAATCGGATGAGCATGAACAACAGATCCGACATCCGGTCTCTTCTCATATACTCTCATATGCATTTTGATCTCAGAAGACGGTTTGAATCCCGGGTTAGCCTGGATCACATTGCCCTTTGCGTCTACCTTACAGATAAATTCCGGGGTCATAAAGCCCTTGGATACGCCTGTAGGTGTGCAAAGGAATTCATTGTCGTTCAGCTTAACGGAAATATTACCGTCGTTTGCTGCTACCATGTTGCGGTTGTAGATTCTTCTACCGATGTCGCAAATCTGTTTTTTGATTTCGTATTCGTTTACCATGCTTTCTTCCTCCTTGAGCGCATTTGGTTTGTTGTCCCTGCCGTTTATGCCGGGACATTGGGTGCCTGTGCGGTTTCCACATAAGCACATTTGGTTTTTCTTTGTTTCTAAGCAAAATTGTACTCTATTTCGCCGGAAAAGTCAAGAAAAACCTGTTGTTTCGTGTTGTTTTTGTTGTATTTTTTATGTTGTTTTTATTGTGATTCCTTTTTTTGCTCTTCCCAGGGCATTACATCTCCTTCTTCCCGCAAATATTCCAGGATTTCCGCAATTCCCTCGTGCTTTTTGGAATCCACATAAAAAATCTTTTTGCAGCCGGCAAGCCTCAGCCATGAAGCGGCACGCTCCGGTCTGGCATCGGGGTGGTTGATCTTCGTCACGATCCCGACCACCTCCCTGTTCGCCATACAGGTGCAGCAGGGCGGAAACAGGCAGTACGGCTCAATGGCCGAGCAGATAAGGCCGACAATATCCGCTTCATAGGAATAAAGGGCAAGGGCATGTCCAAGTCCCTTCGTCTGGGCATACTCTCCCGGCGTATCTATAATAACGTCAAAATGATTTACATATTGTGTTTTGTGATAATGAATCTTTTCGCCGCGCAGGGCCTGGGTAAGGGTTGTCTTCCCGGCCTCGCTGCGGCCCATCAAAGCTATTTTTTTCATTGTTTCCTTAAGTTCTGGTGATCGGACATACGGCGAAGCCTAATTTTCCGCCCACATAGTCCAAAATAGCATTTACTGCCGCCTCCACCTCCGATACGGTGCCTGTGATGATCAGGCTTCCGCTGAAACGGTCTACAAAGCCCAGCTCCACGCCGGAGGATTTGAGGGAAATATCCCCCATGATGATCGCCGTTTCCGCAGGACTTACTGTCAGTATACCGATAGCAGAACGGGAATATTCTATGGCCGGATCAAGCCCCAGCTTCGTATATAATACTTTGTCAGGATTAGCGATAATATGCGCTAATGAAATCTGCTTGCCGGGAACCTGTTCCTGCACAATACGCTGCAGTTCCGGCGGCATACCTCCCGAATATCCCATAAATCAGCCTCCTATCTGGCAGTCCAGCGCGCATACGGCATGTACTGCCTTTTTCAATGTTTCCATATGTTCCATAGTGGGAGGAATGATTCCTTCCATCAGATATTTCCTGCCAAGGCCGTCGTATTTATCCTGCCCCAGCCTGTGATACGGCAGAAGATGGATCTTATCCACACCCGGCAGCGTAGAGGCAAAGCGGGCAATGTCCTGGATTTCCGGCACAGTGTCGTTAAAGGTCGGAATGACCGGGACGCGGATCACCAGACGGGTCTGTCCTGAAATAGCAACCTTTCTGGCATTTTCCATCATCAGCTCATTGCTTCTGCCTGTAAATTCCTTATGCTTGGCAGGATTGGTATGCTTGATGTCCATCAGATAAAGATCCAGGTAAGGCAGGATCATTTCTATCTTCTCGTAGGAAGCGCACGCCATGCTTTCGATGGCAGTGTTGATCCCCCGTTCTTTCGCCGCCCGCAGCAGGTCTCTGGAAAATTCCGGCTGGCAAAGGCATTCCCCGCCGGAAAGGGTCATTCCGCCGCCGGAACGATAATAGTAGGAACGATCCTTTTCCACTAGCTCTATCATTTCCCGGACAGCGACATCACGACCGATCAGTTTTTCCTCGCCCTGAACCATCATAGTCTGGACAGCGTATTCCTGGGATTCCGGATTACAGCACCAGCGGCACCGCAGAACGCAGCCTTTCAAAAACACGATCGTCCGGATTCCCGGACCATCATGGATAGAATAACGCTGGACATCGAAAATCCTGCCTTTCCGTTCTAAATAATCCATATTACCTCTTTCCCGGCCGTATGGCCATAGTGGTATCCCTGTGGGATTTCCTCTTTTCTGGCGAATAGCCATAATGGTATCCCCGCGGGATTACCTCTTTCCTGGCCGCATGGCCATCATGGTATCCCCGCCCAGTTGTCTAAAAGCCCTGCTCGGTCCTGCGGATGATGTCATCCTGCAGGGAACGGGAAAGCGTTGTAAACAAAGCGCTGTACCCTGCTACGCGTACCACCAGATGCTTGTATTTTTCAGGATGCTCCTGGGCATCCAGAAGAGTTTCCCTGTCAACAACGTTAAACTGTACGTGCATGCCCTTCTGGTCGAAATATGACCGGATCAGCGCCACAAATTTCTCCAGCCCCTCTCTTCCGGACAATGCCGAAGGATGGAACTTCTGATTAAACAGAGTACCATTGGATACAATAAAGTGATCCAGACGGGATACAGAGGTCATGGCCGCGGTAGGCCCGTTTACATCCTTCCCTGCGGACGGAGAAACACCGTCTGCCACAGGAGCATGGGCATAACGCCCGTCCGGAGTAGCGCCTGTCTGTCCCCCGAGAGGCACATTGGCAGATACCGGATAAAGGCCTGCCTGGAACTGTCCGCCCCGGGGATTCTTATAATTCTGAAGGGGACGCGTGTAAGTGTACGCCACATCCCTGGCAAAGTAGTCCACCTCCGGAATATCATTGCCATACTTCGGAACCTCTTCAATCATGTTATGTAATTCTTCATATCTGGCTTTCTGCGCCGGGGTCGGCTGAATATTCATGACTGCCTTTAATATAGAAGAAACAGTGCTGCTGTCAATGGTTTTTCCCTGTGCCTGCATTTCTTCAAGAATGGAAACCGTAATTTCAGATACAGACTGCTCGTCCAGTCCTTTTCCGTAATTCCATGCCAGAGCTTCCTTATACTCCTGCATGGTAACCTTCTTCTCCTGATAAACAAGCTGACGGATGGCATACAGAGAATCCGCCATATTGGCAATTCCAAAGCCCTGCGGCCCGGTAAAGTTATAAACCGCGCCGCCCTCCTGAACCGTAAGTCCGCGTTTCAGGCAGTCATCCACCATAGATGATAAAAACGGCAGGGGACAAAGCTCGGCATGAGCCACGTCAATGGCGTTATCCGCATTTACCAGAAGAGAAATGCAGTATTCCATCTGTTTCTTGTAAGCGTCATAAAATTCCTCAAAGGTAGACATCTTTGTGACATCTCCGGTGGGGATTCCCACCATCTCGCCCTTATCCATACCATTTGCAAATACCAGTTCCAGCGGACGGCACATATTAAAGAACGCCGCATCATGCCATCCCTCGGTCTTGCCGGCCTTCTGAGGCTCCACGCATCCGATGATATTATATTCCCTGGCGTCCTCAAGAGATAAGCCCCGGCTCTGCAGGGATGGAATGATTACTTCGTCGTTATAATACGCCGGAAGCCCGATCCCGGTTCTGGTAAGCTCTGCCGCCTTAATAAGAAATTCATGGGGCGAGCCGTTCCATACCCTCACGGAAAGAGACGGCTGGGGCAAATGTACATGCATAGACGCCTGAATACACATGATGGACAGGTCATTGGTCACATCCACTCCATCCTTATTCTGGCCTCCTGCGATCAGATTCTGGAAAAGGCTGTAGCCCGCAAAGCCCTCTGCGGATGCAGCGTCACGGCATTTGTTCAGGTCGTTCAGCTTCACCCAGACACAGTCCATCAGTTCCTGGGCAAATTCCCGGGTGATTGTTTTATTCTCCATATCCTTCTGATAGTAAGGATACATGTACTGGTCAAAGCGCCCCGGTGAAATGGAATGGCCGCTGGACTCCAATTGAAGAAGCTGCTGAACAAACCAGAAGGACTGGCAGGCTTCATAAAAGCCCTCAGCGCCTTTAGCCGGAACACGGCGGCAGTTCTCTGAGATCGCCAGAAGCTCCTGCTTCCTTACAGGGTCACTGCACCCGGAAGCCATCTCAGCCGCCAGATCCGAATAACGCCCTGCATATTCAATGGCTGCCTGGCAGCTTGTGATCACTGCCTTGAGAAAATGAGAACGTCTTGCATAATCGCCGTCGCCCACCTGGCATTTATCCAGTTCCGCCTGGGCCTTGGCAATGATCCCCTCAAAGCCGATAGCAAGTACCTCCTCATATTTAACAGTTACATGTCCTACGCCGTTATAAAAATAGTTCCCGGGCGTAAAAATATTGTGTTCGATCGCCTTAATTGCCTCCGGCGCCATATAGGCAGTAGCAAGCTCACTGGTTGTCTTCCCTTTCCAGTATTTATGAACCTCCCGAAGCTCCTGCTTTGTTTCTTCAGCGATATAAAACGGGTCCGCGCTCCTCGTTTCAACCGTATCCAATTCGTCTTCCAGCCATTGATAAGAAAATTCCGGATAAGTCTGGCATCCTCTCGGCGCGATTGTACTGCTTCCTACGATCAGCTCTTCATCCCGGATGATAATGGGAATGTGACGCAGGATATGTGCAAAGGCTTCCGCACGCCGGGTGATAATCGGCTGGCCTTCGGTAGCTCTGTAGGACTCTGTGATAAGCTTCGCCCTGGCAGATTCGATGACCGGCATCTTTTCATACAGATGGTCTACCAACCGGGTAATTCTGGAAGATTTTGGAATATCTGTGGTATTGAACATCTCCACGCTTCTCCTTTCCCATGGCCGCTTATCGCCGCCATGTATTTGCGTAATTTCATTATACGCCCTGTCTCCCATAATGTCAACAAAAACAACACTTTTTTATAATTTAAATGTGGTTTTTTGTGGTTTTATTTTGTGATTTTTATTTGTTTTTATTTGAAATCCGGTTTTTTGGTTGACAAAGAGGGTTTTGTCTGGCATACTGACAAATAGAAATGCCTTTTACACTGCGCCAGTGTAAGGTCCTGAAGTGAGCAGCAACAAAAGAATACCTTTGTACCAAAGCCTATGAACAGTAATTGAATAGTAATTTTTCTGATAAAGGAGGAGCGATAATGTACCTCTCTGATATGCACACCCATTCTATTGCCAGCGGGCACGGAACCACCTGTACCATTTCTGACATGGCAAAGAAAGCCGCCCAGAACGGCCTTAAACTTCTGGGGATCACAGACCATGGACCCGGAACACTGGCTGCCGGAACGCCTTCTTATTTCCGGAGTCTGACCTATTCCCCGAAAAAGCGTTTCGGGGTAGAGTTATTGTATGGAATTGAACTGAATATTCTGGATACGGAAGGGACTGTAGATTTGGAAGAAGAATTGCTCTCCCGGCTGGATTATGCCATTGCCAGTATGCACTCCCAGAATTATAAAAGCAGGACAAGAGAAGAAAATACCCTTGCCTTTTTAAACGTGATGAAAAATCCCCATGTGAAGATTCTCGGGCATTGCGACAACCCGCATTACCCGGTGGATTATGACGCACTCGTGGCGGGAGCAAAAGAACACCAGGTACTTCTTGAGATCAATGAGGCTTCTCTTGCGCCTTATGGCTACAGAGGTGATACACGGGCCAACAATCTGGAAATCCTGCGCTGCTGCCGGAAATATGACGCGCCGATCGTTCTGTCCAGCGACAGCCATGGTTCCGGACATATCGGGGACTTTACCTATGCCGCGGAGTTTGTCCATCAGGCAATGTTTCCGGAACGCCTGATCTATAATAACCAGATTCCGAAATTAAAGGTATTTTTGCAGACAAGATAAACCAACAGGGGGGGAATTCACTGCACAAACCTCAACCCGCTTTTGCATTCCATAGATATTTTTCGGATTTTAAACGGCGTTTCCCCGTCCATATGAAACCATTGCGGTTTATCCAATGTCAGAGTCAGGCTGCGGCAGCGAAAAGCTGTGACCCCACGGAATAAATAGTGCTTTTTTAAATAGACAAATATAACCGCCAGCAGCAGTTTCCATTTTGCCATCCCTTCTACCACGCACAAATCCAAATATCCGTCCGCCGGATCCGCTTCAGGGCAGAAAGGAACGCCGCCGCCTTCATATGGATGGATCATTCCCACGAGGAAAAATAAGCCGGAAATATATCTTTTTTCCTGCCCCTCCAGGCGCAGAACGGCCCGGCAGGTTTTGCGGGTAAAAATCTGCCTGATGCCAATGCAGACATAAACCAGCTTTCCTAAATGCAAGCGGTTCATAACCTTTTTCAGTCTGCTGCGGCTGACTTCTTCGCAGATATCCGCATCATAGCCGACGCCGCTGCTGATAAGAAAGCGCTTTTGGACTGGTGAATCATCTGTCGGATAAGCCGTAAGGATTCCATAATCCAGCATTGTTTCCTGAGAATCATAGAGAAGGTGAAGAAGAGCCCTTTCCAAATCCCTTTCAAGCCCCATATCCTTGGCAAAGTCATTGCCGGATCCTGTTCTGATGCAGGACAAAGTGGTATGTTCAAAGGATACGATTCCCTGCAATACAAGATTCAAAGTACCGTCCCCGCCCAATACCACCAAATGACAGTCTTCAGAAGAAGGGGTTTCCGTCAGCTTCCGCACAAGCCTGTCCGTGTGCTCCCCGCTTTTCGGAAAATGCGCAGTATATTCAGCGTTTTCTCTTTTTAAAATACTTTCGGCTTTTTGCCAGACTTCTGCGCCTTTCCCTGATGAGGCGGCGGAATTTATAATAAAATGATACATCCTGATATCCCTTTCATCTTGTAAAACGGACATTTGCCTTCCGCTTCATGGCATACTTATCTTTGTTTAATCCATAAACATTAATTCAAGACAAGTTTATCATAATCCGACAGGTTTTGAAAGCAGGAAACACACCTAATTTATGATTGACATTTTGCCGCGCAATGGATTACTATAATAATTGATTTCCCAGCCGGATAAAGGCTGGGAAAATGATTCTTACTCAGGAGGATGAAAAACATGAAATCAAATGTAAATTCCGCTGAAAATCCGCTGGGTACCGCCCCGGTGGGGAGCCTGCTGCGTAAATTTGCCATTCCAAGTATTATCAGTATGGTAGTAAGCGCGCTCTATAATATCGTTGACCAGATTTTTATCGGACAGGGCGTAGGAATGCTTGGAAATGCGGCCACCAACGTGGCATTTCCCATGACAACTGTCACTGTCGCCATTTCCCTTCTGCTTGGAATCGGCGGCGCCGCTAATTTTAATCTGGCTTTGGGGCGCAAGGAGCCTGAAAGAGCAAAGGGCATTGCAGGTACGGCTTTTGGCTCTCTGATCATTCTCGGATTTTTATTCTGCATTATCATCCGTCTTTTCCTGGAGCCTGTAGTTCTGGCGTGCGGCGCTACAGACCAGACTTTAAGCTATTCGCTGGCATATGTGGGAATTACATCGCTGGGCTTCCCATTCTATATGCTTACAACAGGCGGCAATCATTTGATCCGCGCGGACGGGAAACCCACTTACTCTATGATTGCCATGCTTTCCGGCGCACTGATCAATACGGTTCTCGACCCTCTCTTCATCTTTGTTTTTGACTGGGGAATCCAGGGAGCCGCATGGGCGACTGTAATTGGACAGATTTTCTCCGCCTGTATGGTACTCTTTTATTTACCAAAATACATGGGAGGCACGCTCCATCCAAAGGACTTTCTTCCAAAAGCCGTATATCTGAAAGCAATTATTTCTCTTGGCTCGGCAGCCTGCCTGAACCAGCTTGCGATTACGATCGTACAGATTCTATTGAACAATACCCTTCGTCATTACGGGCAGCTTTCCATTTACGGAAGCGATATCCCACTGGCTGTGGCAGGAATTGTTATGAAGGTAAACATGCTGTTCCTTTCTGTCGTCATCGGACTGTCTCAGGGAGCGCAGCCGATCATCAGCTTTAATTACGGCGCCGGGAAATTCAGCCGGGTAAAGGAAGCTTATCTGAAGGCAGCCGGCTCCGCAACAGTAGTGGCAATTTTAGGCTTTATCTGTTTCCAGGTGTTCCCAAGACAGATCATCAGCCTGTTCGGAAACGGTGATGAACTGTACTATGAATTTGCTGTAAAATTCTTCCGGATTTACCTGTTCTGTACGTTTTTTAACGGACTGCAGCCTGTAACCTCCAATTTCTTTACCTCCATCGGTAAGGCAACCAAAGGAATTTTTCTTTCCATGACAAGACAGATCATCTTCCTTGTTCCTCTTGTTATTATTTTCCCGATTTTTATGGGAATCGACGGAGTCATGTATGCAGGTCCTATTGCCGATGCGGCCGCCGGAATTCTGGCAATCGTCCTGGTAACAAAAGAATTCCGCAAAATGAACACAGATAAGCCTCGCAGCGACCTGCGTTCATAAGCATACAGCAAAGCAAAATGTAACCGGTAAATATTAATACGACTCCAGCCATAACAAAAAACCTGCCCCAACGCCGCTGGCGTGCCCGGGCAGGTTTTTATGCTTCATCCCTCTTCCCGTCATGAATATCAATCCATTGATGATCGTCTGCAATACGCCCCTGTGTTTTTTCGATAATCAGAAGCGGATCATAACAAGGAATCTCTAACTCCTGCAGAATCCATTTCAACTGAATTTCCCTGATCCTTGACTAAATATCCATTTCCCGTACTTTTTTCATCAATGCGGCGAGCTCTGCATACTTACCTACTACATAACCATAATTCTGACGTTTGTGCGGAAGCTGACAGTACGTACAATCCTTGATGCCATTTTCTGTAATCCGAAAATTACCGCCGCACTTATCCCCAAGAGCATATAAGGGGCAGTAGCAGAATAAGCAGTTAAAATTTTCAGGATCCGCTCCTTTATGGCACGGAAAATATTCGCAGTTTTTGTGGCTGAAAAAAGAATATTCCTTATCTTCCCAGTATTGTTTTTCCATAAATCCTCCCTGTTTTTCCATAAAAAAATCGGCGTTCCATACGCCGACAACCGTCTTTTACGAGGGTGCGATGCTACTTCGGGGTAGACAATGATCCGTTCAAAATATGCGGAGGGAACGAATGCATCCGAAGTAGTATCGCCTGCCATTTAATCATACCTTTTCAGGTACACCACTACTGCCGCAGCAAGTACGGCGAATAATAGTTATGTATAATTCATTATGAACAGGCGCATTCCATAAAAAATGTCTGCTCCATAAAAGCAGACAACGTCCCGGGACTGCGGATTGTCCCGAAATTGGTTGTTACACTTTACACGGAAGTTTAACCTCGCCATACAAAGCAGGTTTCCTGACTCCAGTATCATCGCTCCTTCTCCCCTTCTCATACCTGACGGTACAATGGGCAAAAATGAGAAGTCGCTCCTCTGTCACAGTGACCGGATCGCTCAGGATTCTCACCTGATTCCCTCTTCTATTCATTACGCGGTTAATGAATAGCACTTCATATGTTCACTATGGAATTATACTAAGGATATAATAGCACTCCTCTACATCTCTGTCAATAACTTAACACACAAAATTTTAAAATTTATAGCTTGTCGCTGTTTGCGCCGCAGGTATGAACAGCAACAGATAACAAATGGTTACCGCTCACACCTATGGTGTAAACGATAACCATTTATTATTATCAACACATCCTTTATGGCAGAAAATCTTCCGAAAACCAGCGGGAAAACTCCTGCTGTCTTTTATCCGTTCTTTATTTTACAGTCACAGTAAATTTCTTCGATACGCCATTGCATGTCACGGTAATGGTTGTTTTTCCCCTGGAAATTCCTTTTACAACGCCCTTAGAAGTCACCGTTGCAATTTTCTTATTTGCAGTCTTATAAGTGACCTTTCCGGCAGGAGTTGCCGTAGCCTTAACAGTCACAGTTTTTCCTTTTTTAACGGAAGCGGATGTTTTTGCCAGCTTCAGGGATGGATTCTTAACCGTTATCTTACAGGTAGCTTTATAGTTTCCGGATTTTGCCGTTATGGTAACAGTTCCGGTCTTTTTCGCAGTAACCACACCCTTGGAGCTTACAGTGGCTACCTTTTTATTGCTGGTGCTGTAAGTAATCTTACCGCTTACATTCTTTGTCAGCTTCAGGGTTACCGTTGTGGTTCCTTTTGTATAAATGGTTGCAGATGCCTTTGCAAATTTAAACTGTACGGCTGCTAAATCCTTGATGGCACTTTCCAGATGGGTGATCTGCTCGTCCACACCAGCCTGATTATATCTGCTGATATTCGCAAGCATTTCCTCACATTCTTCCAGCTCAAGCTTCATTTTTTCCCAACTGTCCGGCGTATAGGAGGATTCCTTTAATGCCTTCGCCTGCGCAATGACAGCTTCCATTTTAGTTGTATCCACTTCTTCAGCAGATGGTTTTACAATATTGGCTTCCGTAGCCTGTACTTTTACAGTATAATCCGCATAGCCAAGGGCATATACGGTCAGCGCCCAGTATCCGGTTCCGTCTGTTCCTGCCGGAAGCTGGCAGCGTACAGAATCTGTCAGGCCAAGCTGCACGCCCATAGCTTTGTGCATCCAGTTATCCGAGGCAAACTTTGTTCCATAGACCGCAAGGGGGTTGCTGTAGGTACTGTCATTACCGTAATAAGTCCATTTAACAGCCTGCATAGCGGCTCCGAGTCCGCCGTAATTTCCATTCAGGTCAACACGCAGGAATTCCCCGTAAGAACCGTTGGCATCTTTTACCTCTACGGTAACTCCTTCTGCTGTCTTTAAGGCAGTATCCTTTAATCCGGAATCTGTTCCTGCTGCCCGTGCCGAAAAATGAAAACTTCCGTCTGCATTCTTTACTGCCGTCTTCAGTCCGTTAGTGTTTTCTGTAACGTCTGCCGCTGCGGTATAAGAAACCAGATTATTTTCTGTATAACCGCCTGCAAGGACGCCATCCTTTTCCACTACCTGATACAGTTTACAGAAATCTGCATAATCCTCTGTTTTTACCTTTACCGGAACATATTTGATCCCTGTTACAATATAATGGTCCATGGAATCCGTACTTCCGTCTGCAAGGGTAATATCTCCCTTATTAAAAGCAACTGTGCTTCCGTCTGTCAGGACGATCGTAGAACCGTCCGCCCAATAAGAGATTGGATAGGTTTTTCCACTCTCTCCGTAAATGATCGCATTACACTGGAAGCTTCCTCTGTGCAGTCCATGATTCCGTGTAGCTCTTGTAACAGTGTCAAAGGCGCCTTTGTCAAATTCTCCGTTTGCATCAGCTTCCTGTGAAGAAACAGAGCTTCCTGCCGCCAGTACGCCTTCTGCCTCCCAATACTCCGCCCAGCTTAAGCCGGCATACACATACTGGTACTCTCCGGAAGCTGCCGTATCTCCAAAAAGCTCCGGTTCTTCTGCCTCATCAGATGCAGAAAACAACTCTTCTCCGGAAATAAAAGGATCCGCGGTTTCCACATCCTGTGCGGATATTTCCGCCTCCTGCAGTTCCTCTTCCAAAGCCGGCGCCGTCTCCTGAGCATCCTCTTCAAATACAGTTACTTCTTCATACGCATCCACATCTGCTGCAAACGCAGTGGAAGGTACGCCAGAAACTACAATTGCAGAACTTAAAAGAACTGCTGCTGTTTTTTTCGATAGTCTCCACTTATGCATGTTACTTTCTCCTCCTGAAAATAATATTTATCGAAATCCTTTCTGCCAAGGAAATCCATATCTATTTTCCGACTCCTTTACTGGATGAAACGCAAAGCGGACATTCTCGTTCCGCTTTGCCACATACTCACAAACGCAGATCGCTGCGCGACTGCGTTCATAATATTTATGACTTTCTTTCTCATCCGTGAAGCAAACATGATTTGTTTAATAAGTTATTTCTAATATAAATTAGTTATTTCTAACCTTCGTGATTATATCACTCTGTTATAATACTGTCTACAGAAATCCTGAATTTTCGCTATTCCTTGCAGATAAAGTTTATCGTATAGCCTGACTCAGAGCGTTCTGAATCCCTCCGATGATTCCCTCTGATGAAAATGTCGCACCGGAAACCGTATCAATTCCATCGGCGCTCTGCTGCGCCATAACCTGCGGGAGGATCGTGCTCCAGGCGGTATTAAAATATTCTGCGGTATCCTTATTGGACTGTTCTATAGAAACGATCTGTCCTCCGGATATCGTTACCGTGATATTTACTTTTCCCAGATATCCCCATGCAGATCCTGAATAAGTTCCGTCAATATAAGGACCTTCCGGTTCAGGGGTTGGTTCCGGAGCATCTTCGCCGCCTGGTGTCGGCGTGACCTCTGCATCAGGTGTTGGTGTCACTTCCGGATCCGGATTTTCTTCTTCTCCTGGTGTTGGCGTTACCTCCGGGGTTGGCGTTACCTCTGGTGTTGGCGTTATCTCCGAAGTAGGTTCCGCCTTGTACCCGGCCTGCTTCATTACCTGTTCCATAGCATCCAGAATGCCGATAGAAGAGTATGTCGCCCCGCTGACTGTGTCAATTCCCTGTACGGACTGCTTCTCCAGTATTTCCGGCTTTATTTTCTCCCACGCTTTGTTAAAAAAGCTTTCCGTATCCTGATGCTTTGCACTTATCTTTTTGATTACGCCATTCTGGATTTTCACGGTCAGGATCACCTCTCCATTAAATCCGGTTCCGCTTCCCTGATAAGTGCCATCCTTATATCCATCCGGCTCTTTCGTCTCGTCGGATGAAGGTTTTTTCGTTGGTACTGGTTTCTTTGTCGGCTCCGGCGTTGGCGTTACAGTCTGCCCGCCTGAATCTGCTGCCGCCTGGGACAGTGCATTCTGGATTGCCTGAATAATACCATTTGATGAATAAGTTGCCCCGCTGACTGCGTCTACATTCGGGCTCTGGCTCGCAATTACTTTACTGATAACCCCCTGGGCTGACGAGAAATAAGAGGGCGTTTCTCCCGATGCACTAAGAATATTAACCGACGCGATCTTCCCGCCGCTGACTGTAACGCTTACCGTAATGGTTCCTCCAAATCCTGTTCCGCTTCCCTGATAAGTACCATCCTTATAACCGGAAGCCGGGATCTGCGCAACGGGGGTTTGCGTACTTCCCATTCCTCCCCCACTGCCTCCGGTACCGGAAGACGAAGCCGGAAGCGCCCTTTTGGAGGAAGAGGTTTTAATCTTGCCGGAAGTCTTTTTTGAAGAAGCCTTTTTAACTGCGGCTTTCTTTTCTGTATCTTCTGTATTTTCTTCTTCCTCTAATTCTTCAGAAATCAAAAAGCCTTCCAGTTCCTCTGCGTTCATGATCTCCGGGCTGCTCAACAGATCTTTTTGTGATTCTGCACTTTTAGCTCCCGTTCCTGAAAAAGCAAGCGCGGCGACCACTGCGGCTGCAGGCAGCAATTTCAGCCAGTATCTCCTGCCGCCTTCCTCCTTCCGGGATGTTTCTGTTTTATGATCTTTATGATCCTGCGTTTCCAATGGCTCTTTCCTTTCTTTAAGAATACGTTATGCGCAAAGATTCCTGCGCTCCGAAAAGACACAGGAATTCTCTGCTTTTTTACTCTATGGCTCTCATATGCCATTTATTTTTTATTTTACCGTAACGGCAAATTTTTTGGATACGCCGTTGCAGGTTACTGTAATCGTTGCTTTTCCTTTCGCAACGCCTTTCACAACGCCCTTAGAGGTCACGGTCGCGATTTTCTTATTGCTGGTTTTGTAAGTAACTTTTCCGGCCGGAGTTGCCGTCGCCTTAATAGTTACTGTTTTTCCTTTCGCAATAGACGCGGAGGTCTTGCCAAGCTTCAGAGACGGCGCCTTTACAGTTACCTTGCAGGTTGCTTTATAGGAACCGCATTTTGCAGTGATCGTTACCGTACCTGTTTTCTTAGCAGTTACGACGCCCTTGGAGGATACAGTTGCGATTGCTTTGTTACTGGTGCTGTAGGTTACAGTACCTTTAACGCCTGCTTTTTTCGCGGTAAGGGTTACCTTTGTAGTTCCCTTTGTATAAATAGTCGCTGTTTTCTTGCTTAATGTAAGCGCCGGTTTCTTTACGGTTACCTTGCAGGTCGCCGTTGCGGAACCGCTGGCTGCCGTGATCGTAGCTGTACCGGCCTTCTTTGCAGTTACAACTCCTTTTGCGGATACAGTTGCAACGCTTGTATCGCTGCTGGTATAGGTGACTGCTTCGTCAGAATTTGTTACAGTCGCTTTTAAAGTAACGGTTGCCGGAGTGCCTTTTACATAAATAGTTGCTGCCGTCTTGTCAAGAGAAATCGTTGCTGCCGGTTTTACACTATAGGTGAATGCAAGCTCCGGATATCCCGTTGCCTTGACAACTACTGCATACTCTCCCGCTGCTGTGATGGGCTCTGCATCCGTTTTAATGGTTCCGTCTGTATTTACAATAACAACAGAGCCTCTTCCGCTTGCCGCATAGTCTGTTCCGTTAACGGAAACAGAAGTAATCTTTCCTACGTATGCTGTAAGCTGTTCAGTTGTAAATCCATCTGCCGCCTTTAATGCCTTTGCTTCTCCGTCATATGCCGCCGGCATATCTGCGGTAGACAAAACAAATGTTCCCTTCAATCCCACATATGCTTTATTTGCATCTTCTACCTTTAAGGTATAGCTTCCGGGCGCTGCTGCTGTCGAATAGGTTAATACGCCATTTTCAACCTTAGCGTCTGCAAGGCCATCCACACTGTATACAGGGCTGAAATCCGCCGGAAGTCCGGTTACTTCAACTGTTGTTTTGCCGTCTGTCACTTTTGCATCTGCAACAGCAGCGGTACCTGCAAATTTAACAGGAACGGAAATATCACTTAACGGAATCTCAAAAATACCGGCATTTGTATAATAGGTTACTTTATTGATCGTCTGGCCCATCATTTTTGCGTAGTGCGCAGAGGATACCGGGCAGCCGTGTACTTCCGTTGTAAATCCTGTACCCCAGGCAAGCTGCGTTACACGCCAGATATTTTCCACATGGCGCATACCGTAATCATTTCCTTCTTTTGTGCTGACCACAACTCCATAGACTGTAATATCTTCCGGTACAGTCGCCTCAATGTTCAACTGATAATCGCCATAAGTAGTATCTGTGATCAGACGCGCGTCTGCTCCGTTGAGCGTAGTAACCGTGCCCACAGCTTTTCCGAAAGAAAGCTGTCCGTTTACCATCGTAAGCTCTTTATAATAAGCAGGAGCATCGTTTAATACATAATAAGAATAGCTGGGATTTTCAAACAGCGCATCTTTTCCTGTAAAGGTTTGTGTGCTTGTCTGTCCGCGGTTTGTAACTGTGATCTCAACAGAATCAGCATCTGTTACCTGCTTATATCCGGATAAATCCACGTCTCCCACAATTTTTACCGGATAAATAATACCGGTAATATCTTCGCCTGCTGCGGAAACATGATAGGAACCGCCTGCCAGACCTGCTGTCCTGGTCTTATTTTTTGTCGCGGATGTAAAAGCGTCTACCGCCACATCATTATTGACTTCCGCCTTATAAAAATCTGCATACGGGATGTTCATCAGCGCATATTCCACATTTGCCTGAGCTTCCGAAAGAAAAACCTCTGTTTCTTCTGTCTCTTCATCAGAAAAAACATCTTCATCTGTAAAAGCGTCTTCCAATGCGCCGGAGGCTTCCTCAAAAGTCTCCTCATAGACCTCGCTTGTAAATTCATCTGCCGCAAAGGCTGTAACCGGTAATCCGGTTGATGCAACTGCAACGCTTAAAATTACAGGAGCTGTCTTTCTTAAAAATTTCCACCTGTTCATTTTGTTCCTCCTTCATTAATAAAGATATTTTTAATTTATAGAAATCCTTTACGGAAACTCTATCTTTTTTCTATGCAGCGCTCCGCGCATTCTGCAAGGGAGATGCTTATCTGCGTTCAAATCTTTCTTCCATGCCTTCTGTCATATAAATTTCGCCCGCTTCGTCTACAAACAGGCCGTCCGCTTCATATTTTTCCAGCAGTTCCCGCCCTTTTTCCACTCCAAGGGCAAAGCATGCCGTAGATAAGCCGTCGGCATCCAGTCCGTTATCACACACGACCGTTACAGAAGTAATTCCGTTATCCACAGGATAACCGCTTGCGGAATCAAGAATATGATGATACCTTTTTCCATCCTCGATAAAATATTTCTCATAGTCGCCGGACGTGGACAAAAATTCTTTTCCATTCAGGGATATTACCCCCAGATAATCTCCCTCCGTGTCTCTTGGATCTGTCACCGCTACCTTCCACGCCGTCCCATCAGTTTTCTCCCCGTAGGTCATAACGCTGCTGCCTCCAAGATTCAGGATCATTCCGCTTATTTCCGGCTGCTGTTCAAGATAGTCTGCAACTGCGTCGCAGCCGATTCCTTTTCCCACAGCCCCCAGATCAAGGGTGCAGCCTTCTTCCAGGGTCACTTTATTTCCGGAAAGCGAAACCTTTTCATATCCCACATTCTCCATGAGGCTTTTCAGTTCCGGATCTGCAGGGACATGAGGGTTCTCCCCATCAATATCCCAAAGCCGGATGACCCTTCCCAAGGTAGGATCCATGGCTCCGTTACTATCCTCGGACAGCTTCAGGATCTGCTTAAGATATCCCGAAAGCTCTTCTGATACCTGGACTTCTTCTCCGCTTTTTTCATTAAGACGGTAAATCTGAGAATTTTCATTGGTCCATGAAATCAGGTTTGTCTCCAAATCCTTCAGAATTCCGATCACCGAATCTGTAATATCCTCTCCTGTAGAGTAAACCGTTTCCGTAACTACAGTATCCATAGCAAAATCTGTCCTGGTATAAACAGCCGGCTCCGCGGCATGCGCCGCTGTAGGAAAAGCTGTAAGCCCGAGGCTTATCACTGCTATTATCCATTGTTTTCCTGTATTCATTATTCTCTCCTGTCGTCTATTCCTGCGGGCCGGTATAAACATTTCCTTTTGGACATATGGCCGTACATGCATGGCAGCAGATACATTCTCCCGACATTGCCGTATCTCCGTCGATATCCAGGTGAGCGGGACATCTTTTTTTGCACAGTGTACATTTTGGCGAACATTTTTCTCTTCTTCTCCTGAATAATGCCCCGGGAATAATGGGCATTATGGCAAATACCGCTCCCATGGGACAGAGAAACTGACAGAAAAACCGTTCCTGCGTACACATTCCGACCATGATCAGTACCAGAAGGATCATGCCGATTTTATAGGAGCTGTCCGGAAGCCTGCCCGCAGTCAGCATGGAAAACACATCCCATGGACTCGTCCCTGTAAAGTTCTGATACACGCCTGATACGCACATCATAAGAATCATAAAAAGAATGATGTATTTTAGTTTTTGCAGGATATGTACTGCCTTTTCCGGATAGCCGGGCTTTTTCTTTTTATGGAAGACCTTTTTCCAAACCAGGGAAAACATCTCATACAGGGCGTCTCCCAGAGAGCCGAAAGCACAGGCATACCCGCAGAAATGTCTTCCGAACAGGCAGGTGATCAGCAGCAGAGCCGCTGTAACATTCAAAAAAGAATTCCAGGTAACAGGTTCGTTATTTCCAATTGCCAGAAATATTGTCTTGATTCCGGCGAATGCCGTCGAAAACAGAGACGGCGCCAGGACAAAAAACAATAGCTGTATTCCCGCACGGATAATCCTTATCTTTTTCTGTTTCTTTTTCATTGGTTTTCCGCCTTTACCAACGCGTCATCGATCGCATTCAAAATACCGGTGGAACTGAAGGTCGCGCCTGAAACAGTATCCACGTTTGTGCTCTGTTCGCTTAATACTGTAGAGATAACTCCCTGCGCCTGGGAAAGATAAGCGCTGTCCTCTCCCGGAGCGCTGACAACCGAAATGTTTGTCAAGGTATCGTTTTCAAGAGTAACTTCTACCTGTATTGTTCCTCCGAATCCTGTCCCTTCTCCTGTATAAACGCCGTCTTTATAATAATTGTCCGAACTGTCTTCGGCTTCTTCTTCGCCTTCCGCTTCATCAGATTTATCGGCTTCTTCACTTCCTGCTTCTTTCTTTTCAGCCTCCGCAGATTCCTTTTCTTCCTCGCGTTCTTCATAATAAGTTTGAAGCGCTTCCAGCATCTCCTTCTGTTGTGCTTCCAAAGCATCTATTCTGTCTGATAGCTGTACCGCCTGCTCTGCCTGTACTTCATCCTGCTTATGTCCATTGTAAAACAGGACGGCGGCAATGATGACAACCAGACAGATAACACGCAGAAAAAAATTAGTGTTCTTCATAATTACTGTCTCTTCTCCCCTCGTATTATGCGTTCACTCTCCGCACATTGGTTAGCCATTTCTAACAGCAGTGATTATAGCACCTGTTTTTTCAAAAGTCCATAGAAAATCCCGATTTTGTTAGTTACTGCTAACTTTTTATCAATAATGAATTGCCACATGCCCCAAATTGTGTTATTATGAAGAACAAAAAAAGGAAATGAGGCACATACTTTGAAAAAGAAAGAATGCTTTTTTATCCTGGGAATCTTGTTTCTGGCAGGTATTCTGTGGGTTGGAATGCGCCTGTCCATAAAGGAATCCGAGAGTATACGCATCACAGTGGACGGGGAAGAATACGGCGTCTACCAGTTATCCGAAGACCAGACCATTCCTATCGGAGATACAAACATCTGCCAGATCAAAGACGGCAAGGCATTCATGATCGAAGCAACTTGTCCGGATCATTTATGTATGGAACAGAAAGCTGTTGATAAAACAGGCGGCACTATTGTCTGCCTTCCCAATAAAGTTGTAATAGAAGGAGGAACAACCGCAGCCACGGGACAGACCAGCCCGGGAATCGATGCGGTTACATAATATATGAGTCGAAAAACCGCATACCTGGGACTGTTTTCCGCTGTAGCGATCATCTTCGGCTATGTGGAATCATTAGTTCCTGTTTTCGCCGGAATTCCCGGAATCAAGCTTGGATTGGCCAACCTTGCCGTCCTGTTTATTCTGGCAAGATATTCTTATAAGGAAGCTGCTCTGGTATCTCTGGTAAGAATTCTTGTGATCGGATTTATGTTCGGCAATCTGTTCAGTATTATTTACAGTCTGGCAGGAGCTGCTCTCAGTCTGACTGTCATGACCTTTATGAAAAAGTACAGTGGATTCAGTCTGGCAGGAATCAGCGTTGCCGGAGGGGTAACCCATAATGTGGGCCAGCTTCTGGTCGCTACGATAATTGTGGAAAATTTCAGCCTGCTTTATTATGCCCCAGCCCTTCTGATATCAGGAGTGATCACCGGCCTGCTGATTGGATGGCTGACCACAGAAGTTTTAAAAAGAATTCCTTAAGATACCTGCAAAAACAATTTTCAAACATACTCCCGAAAAGAACTGCTGCCCGGAAAATATTCTGCGCAGTGGTTCTTTTTTCTTATAGCATCGTAGTTAACATGAATCCCGAACCAGAGCGTGTTTCGAATATGGTCTTTGGGACTGGCATCATATTATTTCCACAAATTATGTTTTATGTATTGACAAATAAATATATATGTGATTAAATTATCACATGAACAATTAATCATATGTAGTGTTTTTCGATATATGTTTACCTACTATATTATATGGAAGGAGTTTCAACAATGACTAAGAAGGACAAATTACAAAATGGTCATGAAGAACATGAACACGAGCATTCTCATGAGCACCAACACGAGCATGGCGATTCCTGCGGCTGCGGACATGACCACTCCCATGAGGAACACGGGCATTCCCATGAACATCATCACGAGCACGGTGATTCCTGCAGTTGCGGGCATGACCACTCCCATGATGAGTATGAACACGAACATTCCCATGAACACCACCATGAGCATGGCGATTCCTGCGGCTGCGGACATGACCATTCCCATGATGAACATGAACACGAACATTCCCATGAACACCACCATGAGCACGGTGATTCCTGCGGTTGCGGACATGATCATTCCCATGATGAGCATGAACATGAACATTCCCATGAACATCATCACGAGCACGGTGATTCCTGCGGTTGCGGACATGACCACTCCCATGAGGAGCATGAACACGAGCATTCTCATGAACACCACCACGAGCATGGCGATTCCTGCGGTTGCGGACATGACCATTCCCACGAAGAACACGAACACCACCACGAACATCATCACACACCGGGACATCCGGATGATTGTCAGTGTGAGCTTTGTCATCCACATGCGGAATATTGTGATGTATGCGGCCAGAGCCTTGCCAACTGTACCTGCCATATGCCGGATGACGGTTTGGAAAAAAGAGTTTATATTCTGGAAAACCTTGGCTGCGCTCACTGTGCCTCCAAAATGGAAGCCAAGATCAAAGAGCTTCCCGGCGTAAAATATGCAACTATCACTTATGCGACCAAACAGCTTCGTCTTTCCGCCGAGAATCACGAAAAGCTTTTGCCTGAAATCCAGAATATCTGTACCTCTATTGAATCACAGGTAAAGGTAGTACCAAGAGGCGGCAAACTTCCCGGAGCATTTAAAACCAAAACTTACCTTCTGGAAAATCTGGGCTGTGCTCACTGCGCTTCCAAAATGGAAGAACAGATCAGTAAGCTTGACGGCGTCACTGACGCGACCATTACTTTTGCAACCAAGCAGCTCCGCGTGACTGCCCAGAACCCGGATCGCTACCTGCCCCAGATACGCAAGATCTGCAGTTCCATTGAATCTCAGGTTCAGGTTGTGGAAAAAGACACTGCACCAAAAAGCGCTGACACTCTCCCTCTGGAAACAGAACGTACTTCCTCCAAAGAGCCAGTTTCCAAAGAACGTAAGGATCTGATTTCCATCGGCATCGGCGCTGCTCTGTTTATTGTGGGAGAAATTCTGGAGCATATGGGCTACGGCGATATGACGACACTTCCGATTTTTATTATCGGTTATCTCATTCTGGGAGGAAAAATTCTTCTGGAGGCTGCCCGTAATATTACACATGGACAGATTTTTGACGAAAACTTCCTGATGAGTATTGCGACGCTTGGCGCATTTGGTATTCGTGAATATCCGGAAGCTGTAGGCGTTATGCTCTTCTACCGCATTGGAGAGTTTTTTGAGCACAAGGCTGTAGACAGAAGCCGGGGACAGATTATGGATGCAGTAGATATGCGTCCTGAGGTCGTAAATCTTCTGATCGGAGAGGATGTTCAGGTAATTCCTGCCGAGGACGCACAGATTGGCGACATCCTTCTTATCCGTCCCGGTGACAGAATCCCGTTGGACGGCGTTATCGTAGAGGGCGACAGCCGAATCGATACTTCTCCAATCACCGGAGAGCCGGTTCCTGTAACTGTTAAATTTGGCGACGAGGTCACTTCCGGCTGCGTAAATACCTCCGGCCAGTTAAAAATCCGTGTAGAAAAGCTTCTGGAAGAATCCATGGTTACCCGTATTCTGGATTCCGTGGAAAATGCTGCGGCAAGCAAGCCTAAAATCGACCGTTTCATTACACGTTTCGCCAAGGTTTACACTCCTTGTGTCGTTGGAATCGCCCTGGCAACTGCAGTCCTTCCTTCCCTTGTAACAGGGAACTGGAATTACTGGGTTTATACAGCTCTTACTTTCCTGGTTATGAGCTGCCCGTGCGCCCTTGTTTTAAGCGTACCTCTTGCCTTTTTCTCCGGTATAGGAGCCGGTTCCAAAAAGGGCATCCTGTTCAAGGGCGGCGTATCCATTGAGTCTTTAGGTCACTTAGGCGCAGTCGTAATGGATAAAACCGGAACTATCACAGAGGGGAACTTCCAGTTGCAGAAAGTAATCCCTGCCGGCAGCTTTCACGAGGACGAGCTGCTCCGGATCTGCGCAAGCTGCGAACAGAATTCCACTCATCCGATTGCCAACAGTATCGTAACAGCGGCCCGTGAACGTGGCCTGAGATTGGATACCCCATCCTCACTGGAAGAGATCGCGGGACACGGAATCGTTGCAGCCATGCCGGAGGGACAGATTCTCTGCGGAAACCGTAAGTTAATGGATAAATATCATATTCCTGTAAAAGAATTGAAGGATGGCTCTTACGGGGCGGAAGTATTCCTTGCGGTCAATGGAAGCTTTGCAGGATACATGCTGATCTCTGATACAGTCAAAGCCGACGCAAAATCAGCAATCGGACGCTTAAAGGCCATGGGGCTTCATACCATTATGCTGACCGGAGATTCCCAGGACAGCGCCCAGGCAGTTGCCAAAGAGACAGGAATTGATGACGTATACGCGAAGCTGCTGCCTCAGGATAAGCTGAATGCCCTGACTAAGGTACGTAATGACCACGGTGCGGTAATGTTTGTCGGCGACGGAATCAATGACGCCCCGGTTCTGGCAGGAGCCGATGTAGGGGCCGCGATGGGAAGCGGGGCTGATGCTGCAATTGAGGCTGCCGATGCAGTATTTATGAATTCCAGCGTAGAATCTATTCCGGATGCAATTGCCATTGCCCGGAGCACAAACCGGATTGCTGTACAGAATGTGGTATTCGCACTCATTATCAAGGTCGCTGTTATGATTCTTGGGCTTGTGGGATTTGCGAATATGTGGATGGCTGTGTTTGCGGATACCGGAGTAGCTATGCTTTGTGTATTAAATTCTATCAGGATACTTTATAAAAAGTAACCCCAAATGCTCGTTACTGCCAGTTTTTTAAAGATTCCACCTGTACGGTTGGAATATCAAGAATATTGCAACCGCACAGGTAGAAAAGATTTGACCAAGTCCCCCATTTTCGTTAAAATAGAAATATCCTGTTAATGTTTTACATATAGAGTGGAGGATATATGAAATGAACGTTCAAAAAATCGATTATCATACGGATGACGAAACTTTATACAGACTTGCGGAACTGTTCAAAGTATTTGGAGATCCCACCAGAATTCGCATTCTGTATACGCTCTCCCAAAAAGAGCTGTGTGTACAGGACATTGCGGATAACCTGAATATGACACAAAGCGCTATTTCCCACCAGCTTCGCATTTTAAAGCAGGCCGCCCTGGTAAAATTCCGGCGGGAGGGTAAAACTATTTATTATTCTCTGGCGGACGACCATGTAGCTACCATTATGGCGCAGGGGCTGGAGCATGTTTGTGAATAATTATGCATTCTATTGTTTTAGTCCACACTCGGTATATTCAACGGAGTGCAGCATGCGGAAACGCCCGTGTAAATTGATTACAATCGTCCCTGAATCCTTCTTGAACGACAGATTCAGGGACATCTGAAAAATCTGATCACATCCTGTACGGTTTCCTTTACAATCCATACTCTGAAAATAACTGTTCACGGTATTCCTTATCTACTGACACTTTTTCCAATGCATCATACCGCTTGCTGTCCAAAAGAAAGAGAGTTAATTTTCCAAATCGTTCCATCCCTTTTTCCATTCCCCTTTCCATTCACTTTTCC
>JAUNGB010000169.1 GCA_030524715.1 Eubacteriales bacterium
CCTGATAATAAGAGAATTTCTGATAATAAGAGAATTCCCGGATTCTTAAGTTTCCGGATTCTTCAGGAAAGCAACAAACGAATCAAATGGGAGGGCTCAGGGGTTAATCCCTGAGCCCCTTGCTTTGAGGAAAGGACAAGAGTATGGAAAATAAAGTAGTTTTAACTATGCGGGGTATTTCCATGACTTTCCCTGGCGTAAAGGCCCTTGACAATGTGGACTTCACTCTGCGCCAGGGCGAAATTCACGCGCTGATGGGAGAGAACGGAGCCGGCAAATCCACTCTGATCAAATGCCTGACAGGTATTAATGCCTTTGAAAGCGGTGAAATCCGTGTGGATGGGATCGATGGACCCATCGTAAACCATTCTACCCTGGATGCTCAGAAGAAAGGTATCTCCACAGTATACCAGGAGGTAAATCTCTGCCCCAATTTAAGTGTGGCAGAAAATCTGTTTATCGGCAGAGAGCCGCGGACGAAGATCGGCACCATTAACCGCCGTGAAATGAACAAAAGAGCCGCTGAGATCATGAAAGGCCTGCAGATGGACATTGACGTAACCGAAAATCTTGAGAATTTTTCCCTTGCCATCCAGCAGATGATCGCTATCGCCCGTGCGGTGGATATGGAATGTAAGGTCCTGATCCTGGACGAGCCGACCTCATCCCTTGACGACAACGAGGTAGAGAAGCTGTTCGGCCTTATGAACAAGTTGAAAGCCCAGGGTGTAGGCATTGTATTTGTAACCCATTTCCTGGAACAGGTATATGCGGTATGCGACAGGATCACCGTGCTTCGTAACGGCCAGTTGGTAGGGGAATATCCCATCGCCGACCTGCCGAGAGTGAAGCTGGTAGCGGCCATGATGGGTAAGGATTTCGACGATCTGGCAGCGATCAAGAATGACGACTCTGTTGATTTAAGTAAGGCCGAATATTTTATCGAGGCTAAGAACATGAGCCATAAGGGAACGATCAAGCCCTTTGATTTTTCCATCAAGAAGGGCGAGGTTGTGGGCCTGACAGGACTTCTCGGTTCAGGAAGAACGGAGCTTGCCCGTGTTCTTTACGGCGCGGATAAGGCTTCTACAGGAACCATGAAGGTAAACGGTAAGGAAGTGAAGATCAACGCTCCTATTGACGCCATGCAGCTTGGCATGGGCCTCCTGCCTGACGACCGTAAGGCAGAGGGAATTATCGGCGATTTGTCCGTAAGAGAAAATATTATTCTGGCAATGCAGGCAAAGCGGGGAGTATTTAAGCTGATCTCCATGAAGGAGCAGCAGGAGATCGCCGATAAGTATATTAAGATGCTGAGTATCAAGACGGCAAGCCGTGAGACTCTGATCAAACAGCTTTCCGGCGGTAACCAGCAGAAGGTGATCCTTGCCCGCTGGCTTGCGACCAATCCGGATTTCCTGATCCTGGATGAGCCCACCCGAGGTATTGATATCGGAACCAAGACAGAGATTCAGAAGCTGGTGCTGCAGCTTGCCGAGCAGGGCAAGAGTATTATTTTTATTTCTTCAGAAATCGAAGAGATGCTGCGTACCTGTTCCCGTATGGTCGTGTTAAGAGACGGGGAAAAGGTTGGAGAATTAACAGAAGAACTGACTCAGCACAGAGTCATGCAGGCGATCGCGGGAGGTGCCGGAAATGAGTAAAATAAAAAATTTAACAAAAAAAACATTGTTCCTTCCCATTTTCTGTATGCTGCTTGTTATGCTGGTAAACGTTATTTATGATGTGGCATGCGGTAACTTTGCGTTCAGCTTTTTTACGATCTCCCTTCGTAACGGCGTGTTATACGGACGACTGATCGATATCCTGAACCGCGGCAGTGAGGTTGCGATCCTGGCAGTAGGTATGACCCTGGTCGTATCTTCCTCTGCCGGAACCGATATTTCCGTAGGCTCCGTAATGTCGCTGTCCGCAGCAATGTGCTGTATGCTTCTGGCGGGCTTCGGCGTTGCCTCTGCAAGTAAGCTTCAGGTTCCGCTGATCGTTGGTATTCTGGCAGGTATCCTTCTTGGCTGTCTGTGCGGTGCGTTCAACGGTTTTCTGGTGGCGTATCTGGATATACAGCCCATGGTGGCCACGCTTATTCTGTACTCGGCGGCAAGAGCAGTGGGCCTTCTGCTGTGCAACAACCTGATCGTATATATCCGTGACAAATCCTTCAAGGTTTTAGGCGGATATCTGGGATTTATCCCCACGCCCATCGTTGTTGCGGCTGTCTGTGTAATTGTTATGACCATCCTTCTCAAGAAAACTGCTCTGGGACTTTATATCCAGAGTGTTGGTATTAACAAGAAGGCTTCCAGAATTGCGGGCCTTAATTCCAGGAAGATCATTCTGCTGTGCTATATTATTTGCGGTTTATGTGCAGGACTTGCCGGAATCGTAAATGCTTCCAGAATTTCCTCCGCGGACTCCAACAACATCGGCCTGAATTTTGAACTGGATGCGATCCTGGCAGTTGCTCTTGGCGGAAACAGCCTTGGCGGCGGTAAATTCAACCTGGCAGGTTCCATTATCGGAGCTTACACGATCCAGGCCATCACCACCACCCTGTATGCGATCGGAGTTTCCTCTGACCAGGCTCCCGTGTACAAAGCAATTATCGTCATTATCATCGTAGCTGTACAGGCTCCTCCGTTTAAGGCATATTTAAACAAGAGAGCTGCAAAGCGCGCGCTGGCAAGGGGGTAAGGACAGATGAAAAAGAAATCAATGAACAGCAATACACTTCTTCTTATTATTACCATTGCGCTTTTTGTGGTAATGTATGCGGCAGGCTGTATAATATATGGAGATAAGGGATTTACACATCTTCAGACATTCTTAAATATCCTGATCAATAATTCCGGCCTTCTCTGCGTTGCAAGCGGAATGACCTGTGTTATGCTGACAGGCGGTATCGATATTTCCGTAGGCTCCCTGATTGCGCTGGACTGTATGGTGCTGGCTGTTGGAATGGAGCAGAAGGGTATGAATGCAATAGTGCTCTGTATTCTGGTCCTTCTTATGGGAATTGTATTCGGAGCCGTACAGGGATTTTTTGTAGGCTATCTGGATATCCAGCCGTTTATCGTAACCATGGCGGGAATGTTCTTTGCCCGTGGTATGACGGCGGTTATCTGTTCTGAGCAGGTATCTATCAGGACGAACGAACTGTTTGTAAAGATGGCGAATTTAAAGCTCCAGATTCCCTTTGAGATCGGCGCATACCTGAATAAAAAAGGAAAGCTTCAGATTCCGTTTGTGCGTATTCCGGTTATCATCGCGCTTGTAGTGCTGATCGTGATTTTCCTGGTACTGCGTTATACGAAATTCGGACGCAGCCTGTATGCAGTAGGCGGCAGCGAACAGTCCGCGGCTATGATGGGTCTGGACGTTAAGAAAACAAAGCTGAAGGCTTACATACTGTCTTCCTTCCTGTGTTCCATCGGAGGCATCTGCTTCTGCATGAATACCATGTCAGCCAGTGTTGCCCAGGCAACCGGGCTGGAAATGGACGCCATCGCGTCAGCCGTTATCGGCGGCACGCTTCTGACAGGCGGCGTGGGTAACGTAATCGGTTCCTTCTTCGGAGTCCTGATTACGGGTACCATTTCTACTCTGGTTAAGACCAACGGAAAGCTTTTAAGTTCCTGGTCCAACATCGCGGTAGCCGCACTGCTTTGCTTCTTCATAGTACTGCAGAGTATTTTTGCAATGGTGAAGGCGCGTAAAAAATAAAATACTGACCGTGAACGCCCCGCAGCTTGCTGCGGGGTGTTTTTGCGTAAGGAAATTCTGTTACGAGTTTTGGAAAATTTCCTGGGGGATTGTGATAAATGTATTGCTTATACAGCGGGGGTTAGACTATAATGTTTATAAAGAACTTGAGAGTTGAAAGTTTTCAATAAAAAAAATAACTCTTCCATGTAATTTTATG
>JAUNGB010000170.1 GCA_030524715.1 Eubacteriales bacterium
GTTCATCCACTCCTTCTGCCAGCAAATGATCCTTGAACAGATTAAACAACAAGTAAGACTTTCCGCAGCGACGGATGCCAGTTACCACCTTGATAAGTCCATTATGCTTCTTATTGATAAGCTTATTCAAATAGATGTCTCTCTTAATTTCCATATCATGATCCTTCTTTCTACTGAAAGTTTTTGCGAGTTATCGCAAAATTCTTCATTAGTATTATACCCCGTCCGGATTGATTTTACAACTCCTAATGAAAATTTTTGCGAGTTATCGCAATTTCATGCAGTAGAATCCGTCAAAGAAACACAACCCAAAACTGCAATACTTAAAACCTGACATGGTGGCGGCTGGTATTCAGTTTTAAAAGTTTGGGACAGGGTAGCCCGATGATGAAAAGTGTAATAAATTTTTGCAAGGAGCAATTACATATCAACTAATTTTCTAACAGTATTAGCTGTCCTTATCGTCAGCTTAGAGCTGATATTTGTATTTGCTGTATTAGACCACCAGTTTGTTTTTTGATAATCTTTACGACTGAAAGACCAGAAAATTACTTCTTTATAATCCGCTATCTTTTCCAACTCTTTTTTGGGTTCTCCAATCTCATCATACACATCAGAAAATTTTGCCGGTGGCATAATGAAGATTAGATTATCATAGATTTCCTTGTTGTCATTTCCCCACCATTCAGGAGCATTGTGTAAAATGTCTTCAAGGGCTTCTCTCGATATGACAAAAACAGGAATGTCCAACTCAAACTGATTTTTTATCATTCTCTCAATCTGGTTTGTAAACCTCTTGATATCATCTTCAATGCTTGAAAAAATTACGTTGCCACTGTTCAAATATGTTTTAACTTCTTCAAACGCAAGTTTCTCAAATGCTTTCTTTAATTCTGCCATGGGTATTTTATTTTTTCCACTTATGTTGATTCCTCTTAATAAGGCAATATATCTTTTCATAATCACAAATTCCTCCGCAACTTCCTATTTTTCGCTGACTGTTGGACAGAGACAGATTACAGCGCAAAGTAATCATGGTTCTTTCCAGAAGCCGCCCTTATGAAAATTTGGATTTCCGAGAGGTTTTGCTATTAGACGGAACATCACACAACCATCAGGACAGACAATAGTTTTACTATATTTACTGTCCCCACCCAAGTTTTCTAAATCACCGCCACTTCTAATTGCTTCCATTAACGGATACAACATCATCATTGTTTTAGAGCAAATTCCGTATCCATCCTTATTGACAGGACAACCATAAGTACAAGTGTATTTGTCGCCAATTTCTTCGCCATTGCGGCAGTATCTCTCTGTATGGTCGCCTCTCAAAAAGCCGATAACTTCAATCTCAAATTCATATTCCTCATCATACCATTTTTTCATAGCTATCCTCCGCAAATAGTTTATGTCATTGGCTTTATTATACTATGGCAGCTTGCTTATGGGAATAGATGAATTGTAAACTTGCTGGACGGGAACAGCTTGCAGCGCAAGATGTTTCCGGGCGGCAAGTCCACAAAGGGGTAGCTGGCGACAGCCAGCGCAGGGGGTGCAAAACGTCCAGTGGACGTTTGCCCTGCACAGACCGAAGCGGAGCGGAGACGGTGTAGCTCCCCTGTGATGATTGGAGCGGATTAAAAATCTGTGGAAAACATCTGCTCCCTGCAAGGGGCTTCCGGCAGGACGTTCCGGCTCTTGCAGAAAACTTTCCAGCATACCGCCACGAGTACAGAGCCGGTGTATCCGTTCCTTTCGGGTAAGCTGTTTTATCTGGTGCTGCAATGCCTTTTCATCATTGATGGCTTTCCACAGTTTCTTTTCGCTTTTCTCCAACTCCTGATTGAGCTTTTCCAGTTTTGAGGTATCAGGCAAGGGCAGCGTCCTACTTTCCCGGTATCAGCACATAAATCCTGTTTGGTTCTCCAACGCCCTGACGCACCCGTAAGTGACACACCCCCGGTCATTGAGGTAAAAGGAAAGCTCCTGCTTCCTCTTTTTGCTCATTCTCGACATATTGCACTTCCTTCCGTTTTGGTGTATGGTTTCGGGGTGATTTTCGGCAAAATTACAGCCATAGAGCCGCCTAAAATCTCCCGAAGTATCAGCCGATAGGGTAGACTATCCCCCTATCAGATTGTCGTGTTTCGGTATCAGTTCGCCAGTTCTTCCCGGTGTCGTTCCTCCCCTGAATCTCACAGCGGCGTATCGCTCCCTTTGGTACGCTCGTTTCAGTCAGGGTTCCTCCACATCCCTGCCAAAAGTCATGGCGCTACATCGCCGGGGAAGCATATCCCACACAGGCTGGTCATTCGATTGGAATAATCCATCGATGAACTACCTGTATCATAGAACATTTTTGTGTGTCCATAAAGTAGGAATTAGGGGGAAAAATCGGAAATTTCCACGATTGCGGAAAGTGTGATATAATCCAGTTAAGCGGCAGCAATGAAACCGCCGGAAAGGAGCGTGCACCCATGAAAGGAGCAACTACCATACAGGAACGTCTTTGGGAACTCCGCAAGGGCAAAGGCTTAAATCTGGAAAAATTATCAAAGCTGACGGACATTTCCAAATCAGCTCTTGGAAGTTATGAAAAAGAGGATTTTAAGGAAATCAATCATGGTAACCTTATCACGCTGGCAGACTTCTATGGGGTTTCCGTTGATTATCTGCTGTGTCGGACAGAGAACCGGGAGCAGATAAACACGCCATTAACGGAGCTGCATTTGAATGATGAGATGGTGGCACTTCTAAAAAGCGGGCGGATTAACAACCGTCTGCTCTGCGAACTTGCCACCCATAAGGATTTTATCAAGTTTCTTGCAGGCATTGAAATTTATGTGGATGGGATTGCCACCATGTAGATTTAAAACCTCAACGCCCTTGTCGATACTGTCCGGCATGAAATCATTGAACGGTATCGCCCTGGCGAAGATGACCCGCATTTGAAAGTGCTGCAAGCCGCCCATATCAGCGATGATGAGTATTTCAGCCACATGGTTCTGGATGACCTCAACCTCATTATCCGGGATATTCGGGAAGCCCACAAAAAGGACAGTGAGAGTGCGCCCCTGACCACCGTTGCCGATGAACTGAAAGAAAATCTGGAAGCGGTCGAAAATTTCAAGGGCAGCCGGGATGAAAAGCTGGTTGTCCTTTACTGCAAACAGCTTGGTATCAACTATAAAAATCTGTCAGATGAAGAATTTCGCTGGCTGATTCGTATTCTCAAAAAATCAAAGAAAATGGGAACGCCTATCAGCCAGAGGAAAAAACGGTAAAGAAAAACCGCTGTTGCATGGTTTGTTGGCTTCCATGTAGCAGCGGTTCGTGCTGTGGTTATTCAGTTGAAAATCAGAACGGCAAACTGAAAGTTTAGGCGTACTTGTTAATATTAGTTTTTACGCATAAATAATTCTTGCTTCCTTTGTTTTAAACTTACTTCATGATTGTTATTATAGAAACCAACAAACTCAAAAAGGATACCCAGACTTGTCAATGCACCTGCCACAAAATCATCTATCGGATTATTAAAAACCAGTGATAACACTTCAAATTGATAATCTAAAATAACGAATAAAAAACAAATACCACCTATAATAAAATACTTATTTAATTTCTTTCTTTTAATTTCTTTTTCGCTATTGCTGTATTCTGCGATTTTTAATACAGTTTCTTTTAATTCTTCATTCATTTTCTCGCTTTTCCTTTTTCCGTCTAATAACTCTCGCAAATCAATTTCATAAAAATCCGCCATCTCAATAAGTGTATCTAAATCAGGCATATTATTACCAGTTTCCCACCTTGATACAGACCTTCGTGATACATTAAATGTTAGTGATTCCATGAGCTGTCACTGACGTGATTTTATCGCTTGTCAGTAGGC
>JAUNGB010000068.1 GCA_030524715.1 Eubacteriales bacterium
TGAAATAACTGAAACTATAAAATAACAGCGGAGGTTAAAAGGCATATGTTTTTAACGGACAGAAAACTGGACAGGAGAATTGAAGAAGCACAGGGCTATCGATACCGGGATATCAGAAATATCGGGGAATTTGCAGTATGTGAAGATACCCAGGGCGTCGTCAATCCCGCCGTTCCCACAGATTTTAGAAACTGGGGTACGATCCGACAGGGAGACCGCTGGTCCGGACGGGATCGTTACCTGTGGATACATAAAGAAATCCATATCCCGGAAGAGTGGAAGGGACGCAGGGCTGTGGGGATTTTTGATTTCGGAAATACCGGGGCGGGAAATAATTCCGGCTTTGAAGCCATGTGCTACATCAATGAGAAGCCCTTTCAGGGCGTGGATGCGAACCATAAAGAAGTCTTTTTTCCGGAAGAACTATACGGTACTTCCTTCCGTCTGACCTTCCGTTTATGGTCCGGACTGGAGGGCGGGGGCGTACCGACAACCCAGGAGCACTGCATTGTCCGTGCGGATCTGGCATGGCTGGATGAGGAAGCGGATGATTTTTATTATCTTGCCTCTATGGTATGGCAGACGGTTAACGAGCTGGATGATTTTGATCCTGTTCAACATGATCTGCGTAAGGCGCTGGATAGGGCATGCCATTGCATCGACTGGTCTTATCCGGGAAGCGATGCATTCTATGAAAGCCTCCATCAGGCGGACGTATTGCTGAATGAAGCCATTGACAGGATGGACAAAAACTCCCCCGTGAATGTATACTGCGTGGGACACACGCATATTGATGTGGCATGGCTCTGGCGGCTTAGGCATACCCGTGAAAAATGCTCCCGTTCTTTTTCCACGGTTCTTCGGTTGATGGAACAATATCCGGAGTATATTTTCCTTCAGACACAGCCCCGGCTTTATGAGTATATGAAAGAGGAATTTCCGGAGATTTATGAGAAAATAAAGGAGCGGGCTGCAGAAGGACGCTGGGAAGTCGACGGAGGGATGTGGGTGGAAGCGGACTGCAACCTTACCAGCGGCGAATCCCTTACAAGGCAGATCCTCCTTGGAAGTAAATTTATTAAAGATGAGTTCGGCAGGGATGTGGAATACCTGTGGCTTCCGGACGTGTTCGGATATTCCTGGGCCCTCCCGCAGATTTTGAAAAAATCGGGAATCCATACCTTCATGACCACAAAAATAAGCTGGAATCAGTATAACCGTATGCCCCATGACACATTTAAATGGAAAGGGATCGACGGAAGCGAGGTTCTGACGCATTTTATCACAACGCCTGAGCCCTGGAGCCAGCCGGGTTCCTGGTTTTATACCTATAATGGAAACCTGATCCCAAAGACAGTTAAGGGAGTGTGGAATGCATACAGTGAAAAACAGACGAACAAAAATCTCCTGATTTCTTTCGGATATGGCGACGGAGGCGGCGGAGTAAACAGAGACATGCTGGAGAACAGGCGTCGGATAGACAAAATTCCGGGACTTCCCAATCTGAAAACCTCCACAGCGTCAGAATATTTCAGGGGGCTGCATGAAACGATTGAAAATACAGATCAGTATGTTCACACCTGGGACGGAGAACTGTATCTGGAATATCACAGGGGCACCTATACAAGCCATGGGTATAATAAGCGCATGAACAGGAAAATGGAGCTTCTTTACCGTAAAACAGAATGGCTGACTGTAATGAAGGCTATAGAGCAGGGCAGCCTGGAGTATGCGAAGCAGGAAGAACTGACAAAGGGCTGGAAGCATATCCTGACAAACCAGTTCCATGATATTATACCCGGTTCCTCCATCCATGAGGTGTATGAGGACTCCAAAAAAGATTATGAATATATTGTATCCGTTGCACAGAAGGTTCAGCAGGACGCCCTTGCCTATGTCCTTCAGGAGAAAAAGGATACCTATACGGTATTTAATGCATCCGGATGGAAGCGGAACGGGATCGTGGCAGTTTCCAATGAAAGAGCGGGCGTATACCGGGATGAAAAGGGCAGGGAGCTTACGGTACAGCCAGCAGGTCCGGTTACCTATGTGGAAGTCAGAGACGTGCCTGCAATGGGAGCGGCAACCATTGTTTTTGAAGAGAAGAATACAGAAGAGGCAGAGACAAGCTTTCATATCAGAGGCAGAGATATCGAAACTCCTTACTACAGCATTTCACTGAACGGATGTGGTCAGATCACAAGACTGTACGATAAAGCATTTGAGCGCGAAGTGATTCCGAAAGGGCAGCGGGCGAATGTATTTCAGATGTTTGAAGATAAGCCTCTTGACTATGACGCATGGGATATTGATATTTTTTATCAGGAAAAAATGCATGAGATTACGGAGCTGACAAAATTTGAAGTGACAGAATGCGGCGCGCTGCAGATGAAAATCCATATGGAATGGAGTTATATGAATTCTTCGATCATACAGGATATGGTTCTCTACAGCAATAACAGAAGGATTGATTTTAAGACAACGGTTGATTACCACGAAAAACATCAGCTTATGAAAGTTGCTTTCCCGGCAGATATCCGTTCCACCTACGGAACCTATGATATACAGTACGGAAACGTAAGGCGCCCCAACCACTGGAATACAAGCTGGGAGCAGGCAAGATTTGAGAGCGTGGCCCATCGGTGGGCGGACTTGTCAGAGAGAAACTATGGCGTCAGCGTATTGAACGACTGTAAGTACGGACATGATATTAAGGACAATGTGATCCGGATCACCCTGCTCAAGGCTGCAGTGCACCCGGATCATCTGCAGGATCAGGGTATTCATGAATTTACCTATGCGCTCCTTCCCCATGGCGGAGATTTTGTGGAAGGCTGCGTCGTACAGGAGGCATATGATTTAAATGATCCCATGGAGGCCGCGGAGGGAGCCAGCGTATTAGGCTATGAAAGCTTTGTAAGCTTTGACAACAGCCAGGTTGAAGTGGATGCGGTAAAAAAATCAGAGGACGGAAAATATATCGTACTTCGTTTCCACGAATTTGCAGGATCGGCGCAGAAGGTAACTGTGAAACCGGGATTCGCATATAAAGCATGGATGGAATGCGATCTGCGGGAGCGTCCCATTGGTGAGTCGTCTCAGGAAAAAGAAATCATCCTCCCGCTCCATGCCTATGAAATCAAGACGGTTTTAATTGAACGCTGACAAGTCGCGCATCGACCTGCGCCGATCTTCTGCCTACGTTCATGTACCCGAATTTTTTATGAAATCTGTACCCGAATTTTTTTATGGATACTTGACAGAAGAGTTCGGGTATGTTATATTTTTATCAACCAAGTGAAAGGGAGTAGCTGAACACCCGAAAGGGTGGGTTTGAAATCGTCAGTCGATACCGAGAGGTATCCGTATCAAATGAGATAGCAAGACTTTTATTGTGGCAGACGTCATGATAGGAGTCTTTTTTTATTATATATTATGCATGGCAGCCACAGATACTTGCTGAAGAAAGAGAGGAAAATGAGATGAAAGATGAAATGATGAGACGTGAAATTCAGGAAGCAGTGGAAGCAGGAGAACGGGCGCTCAGAAGTCTGCGCCTTGCAAAAGAAAGGCTGGACAGCGCCAGAAGCTGGGGAATCTTCGATATGCTTGGGGGAGGATTCTTTTCAGACATGATGAAGCATTCCAGGATGAATGATGCGGCATCTTATATGGAGGATGCCAAACGGGATCTTCAGAAGTTCCAGAGGGAATTAAGGGATGTACATGTTCCCACGGAGCTTCGGATGGAGGTCAGCGGATTTTTAACCTTTGCGGATTTCTTCTTTGACGGATTCATTGCGGATTATATGGTGCAGTCAAGGATTGCGGACGCAAGGGAGCAGGTAAACAGTGCCATCAGCAGAGTGGAAAGCCTTCTGATGGATCTGGAACAAATGAACAGATAATTGAGAAAAGGAGAGAATGTTATGGGTTGTTTGGGAAATTTATTATGGTTTGTTTGCGGCGGCCTTCTTAGCGGGTTAAGCTGGTGCCTGGCAGGATGCCTCTGGTGCATCACTGTTGTGGGAATACCGGTGGGGATGCAGTGCTTTAAATTTGCTTCTTTAAGCTTCTTTCCTTTTGGGAAGGAAGTTCGCTATGGGGGAGGCGCAGGATCGTTTCTTTTAAATATCATCTGGCTCTTGGTATCAGGTCTGCCGCTGGCTTTGGAGCATCTGGCATTTGGTCTGGTGCTCTGCGTGACCGTTATCGGCATCCCCTTTGGCCTGCAGCATTTTAAGCTGGCCAAACTTGCATTGATGCCCTTTGGTTCAGACGTTTTGTGATTTTTGCACCGCAAATTCAGGGCAGCGCGCAAAAAGTCGAAAAGTCGATTCCTGAATTGACAGTGTATCCGGAAGACGCTATAATAATGCAGGATAATATGAGCGTATAAGAGAGATACGCTGGAAGTGGGGAAGATAAAAATGAAGGAGAGAGAAAAGTTCAGCAGCCGGCTAGGCTTTATTCTGGTGTCGGCGGGCTGCGCAGTAGGAATCGGAAATGTGTGGAAATTCCCTTATATGGCGGGAAAGTACGGAGGAGCGGCGTTTATTCTCATTTATCTTGTGTTTCTTGTATTGATGGGATGGCCGATCATGGTGTGTGAATTTTCCGTGGGAAGGGGAAGCCAGAAAAGCTGTGCGACCTCCTTTCGGGTACTGGAGCCGGAGGGGACGAAATGGCATCACTACGGATGGTTCGGCATGGCAGGAAACTATCTTTTGATGATGTTTTATACCATGGTCGCCGGGTGGATGATGTATTATTGCTTCCGTTGTGCCAGAGGTGATTTCAGCGGAATTGAGTTAGACGCCAAGGGGGCGGGAGAGCGGTTTAATGAAATGCTTTCCTCGCCGGGTACGCTGAGCCTCTGGATGATCATAGCGGTTCTGCTGTCTTTTGGCATCTGCGCATTAGGTGTGCAGAAGGGAGTAGAGCGCATTACAAAGATCATGATGATCGCCCTTCTGGGACTGATCGTGGTCCTGGCCGTGCATTCCGTACGTCTGCCGGGGGCAATGGAAGGCGTTAAATTCTATCTGGTACCGGATTTTCAGGCAATGAAGGAAACCGGAATTGGGGATGTGGTCTTTGGGGCGATGTCCCAGGCATTTTTTACATTGAGTCTTGGAATCGGAGCAATGGCGATTTTCGGAAGCTATCTGGAAAAGAGCCGTTCTCTTACCGGAGAGGCCATGAATATCGGGATCCTGGATACCTTTGTGGCGTTGATGGCCGGCCTGATCATCATTCCGGCGTGCTTTTCCTTTGGTGTGGAGCCGGATGCAGGTCCGTCCCTGATTTTTATTACACTGCCGCAGATCTTTAACCAGATGGCAGGAGGAAGGGTGTGGGGAACCCTGTTTTTCCTGTTTTTATCCTTTGCAGCTCTTTCTACTGTGATCGCGGTTTTTGAAAATATCATTTCTTTTGCAATGGATTTATTCGGTGCAGACAGAAAGAAGGCGGTAGCTGTAAATATCGTTCTGGTGATCCTTCTGTCCATGCCGGCGGTGCTTGGTTTTAATGTTCTTTCTGACATTCAGCCTCTTGGGGCAGGAACAGGAATTATGGATCTGGAAGATTTTCTGGTATCCAGCAATCTGCTTCCTCTTGGTTCTCTTGTGTACCTGATGTTCTGTACGCAGAAGAACGGATGGGGATGGGATAACTTTATTAAAGAAGCGAATGAAGGAAAGGGAATGAAGTTCCCGACGTTTGTCCGCGGATATATGACTGTGGGAATCCCGATTCTGGTAGTGGTGATTTATCTGAAAGGGTACTGGGATATGTTCGCGCCGAGAGCGGCAGAGGAAAACAATCCGGCTCTTTTGATCGGCTGGATGCTGGTTGCAGTGTTATTTCTGCTCCTTGTGGGCTGGTTCGCTTTTGGACACGATAAGAAGAAAAAATAAAGAAAACAAATAAAAATAGCCATGGAGATCATTACAGTCGTCTCTATGGCTATTTACTTGTCTTTAACACGCCTGTCTTTAACATGCCCGTCTTTAATATGTTCGATCAGATCATTGGGCGAACAGTCGAAATATACAAGCAGCTTACATAACAGATTCGTATCTAAACGCTGATATTCACCGCGGCAGTAACGGTTAAAGTTAGTTCGGGGAATATCCAGATCCTTACATATTTTATTCTTGCTGATGTTCTTTTCAATCAGAAGCTCTTCGATCCGTAAGCGTATAATTCCGTAATTTTTCATAAATATCACCTGAAAGCATTGTATATTTTCAGTATACCCGTTAAAATGAAAATATAATAACTCACTATATAGTGAGGCACTGAAAAGTGAGGTGGTGTTATGAATAAGCTGTCAACAGTGAAAAAAGCCGTTTTGTCTGTCTGCATGCTTCTGATTGCGGCATGTATGTTTCTTTGTTTTATGTATGCGCCTGTTTCCGGGGCGACGCCCTTGTATTGGATATCAAGTGCAGTAGTATCTATATTAGCGCCGATTTTCATTTGCGGCGGGATCCGGTGCATTTTGTACTGGAAAAAAGGAATGGAAGAAACGGAAAAGAAATAATTTGTTTAATAGTAGGGCATAGAAAAAGGGCTGCGCACTAATTACTTAGTGCGCAGCCCTTGATTTTACTGGATTTCTTAGAATTTGCCAGCCTTAGCTGCTTCCTCGATGGAAACGGCTACAGCAACAGTCATACCAACCATCGGGTTGTTTCCTGCGCCGATAAGACCCATCATTTCTACGTGAGCCGGTACGGAAGAAGAACCTGCAAACTGTGCGTCAGAGTGCATACGTCCTAAAGTATCTGTCATACCGTAGGAAGCAGGGCCTGCTGCCATGTTGTCCGGGTGAAGAGTACGTCCTGTACCGCCGCCGGATGCAACGGAGAAGTATTTCTTGCCTTTCTCGTTACATTCTTTCTTGTAGGTACCTGCTACCGGATGCTGGAAACGGGTCGGGTTGGTGGAGTTACCAGTGATGGAAACGTCGACGCCCTCTTTCCACATGATGGCAACGCCTTCCGGAACGCTGTTTGCGCCGTAGCAGTTAACCTTTGCACGAAGTCCCTCGGAGTAGGATTTGCGGAATACTTCTTTTACTTCGTTGGTATATGGATCATATTCTGTCTCTACATATGTAAAGCCGTTGATTCTTGCGATGATCTGAGCAGCGTCTTTTCCAAGGCCGTTCAGGATAACGCGAAGAGGTTTCTGACGAACCTTGTTTGCTTTTTCTGCGATACCGATAGCGCCCTCAGCAGCAGCGAAGGACTCATGGCCAGCCAGGAATGCGAAACATTCTGTCTCTTCTTCAAGAAGCATTTTACCAAGGTTACCATGGCCAAGACCTACCTTACGGGTATCTGCAACGGAACCTGGAATACAGAAGGACTGAAGGCCTTCTCCGATAGCAGCGGCAGCGTCGGCAGCTCTTCTGCAGCCTTTTTTGATTGCGATAGCAGCACCTACAGTGTATGCCCAGCAGGCATTTTCAAAACAGATCGGCTGGATGCCTTTGATCTGGTCGTATACATTCAGGCCAGCGTCTTTTGTGATTTTTTCAGCTTCTTCAATAGAAGCAATTCCATAACTATTTAAAACAGAATTGATCTTATCAATTCGTCTCTCGTATGATTCAAATAAAGCCATTTCCCGTTACCTCCTCAATTATTATTCTTTTCTCGGGTCAATAATCTTAACAGCATCTGCTACACGGCCATACTGACCTTTTGCTTTTTCCCATGCAGTGTTCGGGTCATCGCCTTTTTTGATAAAGTCGGTCATCTTGCCAAGGCTTACGAACTGATATCCGATGATCTCATCATCAGCATCCAGTGCGATACCGGTAACATAACCTTCTGCCATTTCCAGGTAACGAGGTCCTTTTTTCAGAGTTCCGTACATGGTTCCTACCTGAGAACGAAGTCCTTTGCCCAGGTCCTCAAGTCCGGCACCTACAGCAAGTCCGTCTTCGGAGAATGCAGACTGGGAACGTCCGTAAACGATCTGAAGGAACAGTTCTCTCATTGCTGTATTGATTGCGTCACATACAAGGTCTGTGTTCAGTGCTTCCAGAACAGTCAGGCCGGGAAGAATCTCTGCTGCCATAGCTGCGGAATGGGTCATACCGGAACATCCGATGGTCTCTACCAGTGCTTCCTGGATGATACCTTCTTTTACATTTAAAGACATTTTACAGGCGCCCTGCTGAGGTGCACACCAGCCTACACCGTGTGTAAAGCCGGAAATATCCTTAACTTCTTTAACCGATACCCATTTTGCTTCTTCTGGGATTGGAGCGGCGCCGTGATGAACGCCTTGTGCAACCGGGCACATTTCTTCTACTTCGCGTGAATAAATCATTTTAAAACTCCTTTCAGGTATAGATTGACTTATGATGTTGTTAAATTATCTACATAACAACCTAGGCTTATTTTCTCATAAAATGGAGCAATAGTCCAGTCAAAATTTGTAAAAATTTGAATCTCCTGTACCTTTTGGGGTTCACGTGTTTATCGAAGGCCCATTTTTTGACAATAGGATACCATAATTTCTAAAAATTCTCCGTTACTTGGGCATTTTGAGAGGGGATAGGGTGAAATGGACAGCAGAAAAGTACGGTTGCCGCTGTACCAGCACCGCTCGATTGCCGTCCTCAGATTATGTTCCACACAGCCTGCGCTTGTGCCTGCTATTTTTGCGACGTCCTCATAAAGCTGCATACGTTTAAAAAAGTAGTTTTCATCCGATAATGTCAGGCGTATGGTACACGGCAGAAGCTGAAACCCCTTTAATGTCCGTTTGATTCCCAGACATTGGATGAGCTGTTCAATACTGGTAATTTCTTTCAGCATTATCATCTCTTCCTCCTTCGTATTTTGGATCAACTGAAATCATATTCAAGATAGAGCAAAAAAACTGTTAATCCTACATAATCGCATGGATTCGACAAAAAAACGGGGATTTTCGATAAAAACATCTTATTTTACTTCAGTATATAGTAATAATCCCGCATTTTCCAATAATTTGGCTGCTGTTTGCACTGCAGATATGAGCGGCGACATAGGTTCTTGTTTACTGTTCACACCGTAGGTGCAAACAGTAACAATTTCTCCAAATATATACTGGCATAAAGCAATGCAGTGCGATATAATAACCCGCAGAGGTATAGAAAAGGTTATTGTTCACATCTACGGTGTAAACGGTAACGAGAAAAGTTTTCTGAAGAAGGTACGAAATAAATGGAACGAAATTTGACAGAAGGCGGAATTTTAAAAACCATGCTGCTGTTTTCACTGCCTATGATAGCCGGTAATCTGTTGCAGCAGGTATACAATCTCGCGGATACGGTCATTGTGGGCAGATATATCGGCGCGGACGCACTGGCGGCAGTAGGCTCCGCGTATACGCTGATGACGTTTCTGACATCCGTGATCATCGGGCTGTGTATGGGAAGCGGAGCTGTTTTTTCGATTGCGTTCGGAGCAGGAAATGAAGACGAGATGAAGGAAAGCATATGGGTTTCCTTCTGCTTTATTGCCGCAGTAACGATTTTGATCAATATTCTGGTTTTTGCCGGTACGGATTTTATCCTGAAGGCGCTGCGTGTACCGCCGGAGATTTATGAATTGATGCGCGTTTATGTCCGGGTAATCTTTGCCGGGATCGGCTTTACGTTTTTGTATAATTATTTTGCCTGCCTGCTGCGGGCTGTGGGAAATTCCGTGGCGCCCCTTTATTTCCTGGCGGTATCCTCCATAGTGAATATCGTACTGGATCTGTGGTTTGTCCTGAGCCTTGGCAGGGGAGTCAGGGGCGCTGCCGAGGCGACTGTAATCGCCCAGGGCTTTGCCGGAATCGGGATTATGATCTATACCATAGTGAAGGTTCCGTCCTTACGGCTTTCCCGGGAGCATCTTAAATGGAAAAAAAAGGTGATGAAACGTATTGTGCAGTATTCCGTGCTGACCTGTCTGCAGCAGTCAGTGATGAACTTCGGCATTCTCATGATACAGGGACTGGTAAACAGCTTTGGAACAGTGGTGATGGCGGCGTTTGCGGCAGCGGTAAAGATCGATACCCTTGCGTATATGCCGGCTCAGGAATTCGGGAATGCATTTTCCATGTTTATTGCCCAGAATTACGGAGCAAAGGAGTATGGCCGGATCCGGAAGGGAACGAAAATGGCAGTGATGGTATCGGTTGCTTTCTGTATCTGTATTTCCCTGTTTGTCTGCCTGTTTGCAGAACCGCTGATGAGGATCTTTATTGAGGCAGGAGAGGGCGCGATCATTGCGGAAGGAGTCCGCTATCTTCGGATCGAAGGGGCGTTTTATTGGGGCATCGGATGTCTGTTTTTGCTTTATGGCCTGTACAGGGGAATTGAAAGGCCGGGAATGTCCCTGGTTCTTACTATAATCTCTCTTGGAACCAGAGTTGCCCTTGCTTATCTGTTAGCGCCGAATCCGGCCTTCGGGGTGAATGCCATATGGTGGGCGATTCCCATTGGATGGCTGTTGGCTGACCTTACGGGGTATTCATATTATAGAAAGAAAATAAGTTTATATATGAGTTGAAACAGAGCGGAAAGCTGTTTGGGGAGGAATCGTGTAATGGAAGTTCAGGAAATCATTACTTTTATTATGGAAATGCTCGGCACCGTTGCGTTTGCGGCGTCGGGCGCCATGGTCGGCGTCGGGCAGAAGATGGACATTTTCGGCGTCTGTGTGCTGGGCGTCGTTACTTCTGTGGGAGGCGGGATGATCAGGGATATCGTACTTGGCATCATACCTCCGGGGGTTTTTCAGAACCCGGTGTATGCGGCGGTTGCAACAGTGACCTCCTGCCTGGTTTTTCTGGTGCTTTATCTGAAGAAGGAACTGCTGGAAGGACACTTTAAGGAAACCTATGATAAGATCATGCTGATGATGGACTCGGTAGGGCTTGGGATTTTTACGGTAGTAGGAGTGAACACGGGGATTCATCAGGGCTATCTCAATAATACCTTTCTTTTAGTATTTCTTGGAACGATCACGGGAGTGGGAGGCGGTCTTTTAAGGGATATGATGGCAGGGGTCCCGCCGTATATTTTTGTGCGCCATGTATATGCCTGCGCGTCTATTGTAGGTGCGATCGCATGTGTTGTGATCTACCGCAGCTTTGGGGCGGTAGCCGCTATGGTGGTTTCCTCCGCAATCGTGATACTTATCCGCTTCCTGGCTGCCCGTTATCACTGGAATCTGCCAAATCTTGAACGCAGATAAACGCAGCGACTATGAGCATGCAGCAAAGCGGATGCGAATGTCCGCTTTATTGCGGATAAGCATCCCCTACTTCAAAAGTACACCGCATTAAGAGGTGGGAATGGGGGTATATCAGATGTGGGATGACTCCCGCACCAAGACTCGCTCGCGAGTCTTGAATGTAAAGAAAAAGAGAGCCTGCGGTCCTGCAGTCTCTCTCTTTTTCTTTATGTACATAGTATATATGATATCTTGTTCCATCTGTATATACTTACTGTATATGATATTGATCGTTACTGTTCATTCCCAGGCCTTGCACTGAATGCAAGGCTATGGAATCAACAACATATAATTGCCAGTAACATTTTATTTACTCCAACGGATGGGTATCCTGCAATGCAAGGTATCCTTCCTCACCGGTACGGATCTTGACAACATTTTCGATATCGTAAACGAATACCTTACCGTCTCCGTACTGGCCTGTATGAAGAACAGATTTTGCGGTTTCCACAACCTTCTGTACAGGTACCAGGCTGACAACGATTTCGATCTTGATCTTTGGAAGAAGATTCATATCCATTTCAACACCACGATAGTAGGAACGTGCACCCTTCTGTACACCGCAGCCCATAACGTTTGTGATAGTAATACCTGTCACGCCGATTTCATTCATAGCATGCATGAAATCCTCCAGCTTATTTTGACGGGTAATGATAACAACCTTTGTCAGCTTATGCACGCCTTCTGCCGGCATTTCCGGAATGGATTCAGCAGGAGCGGAGGCAGCAGAAGTGTTGACAGCAGGAGCAGCCTTTGTAACGCCCATAGGAGTGGGAACAGTTACCATGCTGTCGTGTACCACGAAACCATCGTAAGCGCTGGAAAGACCATGTTCTTTGGAATCCAGACCGGCGATTTCTTCTTCAGGAGATACACGAAGTCCCATGGTGTGCTTGATTGCCTGGAAAGTGATCGTCATTGTAACGACTACCCATGCGATAGTGATGAGCATACCGATAAGCTGTACACCGAATCCATGGAAGCCGCCGCCTACCAGCAGACCCTTCCAGTCTGTACCGGAGCCGTCAGAGAAAAGGCCGACAGCAAGAGTACCAAACGCACCGTTTAAGCCGTGAACGCCAACAGCGCCTACCGGGTCATCTACTTTCAGGACTTTATCAATAAATTCAATACCAAAAACAACTACGAAACCGGAAATAATACCAATAATCGCCGCAGATGTGGGAGATACAGTATCACAGCCTGCGGTAATCGCTACCAGGCCTGCCAGAGAACCGTTCAGGGACATGGAAACATCCGGTTTTTTGTAGCGGAACCATGTAATAAACATAACGGTTACAGTAGCAACAGCAGCAGCCAGGTTGGTTGTTACGAAAATCTTACCTGCGCTGACAATAGCGTCGCCTTCCATGCTGACGGTGGAAGCGCCGTTAAATCCGAACCAGCAGAACCAGAGGATGAATACGCCTAAAGCGCCAACAGTCAGGTTATGTCCCGGAATGGCTTTGGACTTGCCGCTCTTGGAATATTTGCCGATACGTGGTCCAAGAACGATAGCGCCGATGAATGCAGCCACACCGCCTACCATATGTACGGCGCAGGAACCTGCGAAATCGTGGAAGCCCATCTGGCTGATAAAGCCGCCGCCCCAGATCCAGTGGCCGGATACAGGATATACGATCAGGCTGATGATAAAGCTGTAAACGCAATAGGAGGAAAATTTTGTACGTTCAGCCATAGCGCCGGATACGATAGTTGCGGAGGTCGCGCAGAATACAGTCTGGAAAATCAGAAACGCCCAGAACGGAACGCCGTCAGGAAGCATTGCGTTTCCATAGTTGGCTTCAGATGCGATTCCGTGAATACTGCCGAAGAAGCCGTTTCCTGCACCGAACATGATACCGAAGCCTACGAGCCAGAAGGTCGGTGTTCCGATACAGAAATCCATCAGGTTTTTCATGATAATGTTACCTGCGTTTTTGGCTCTGGTAAAGCCTGTTTCTACCATTGCAAAACCGGCCTGCATAAAGAAGACCAGCGCGGCGCCCAGAAGCACCCATATTGTGTTGACAGATGAAAATTCCATAATAAGACTCCCTTTCTTTTCCCTTTTTGTGCTGTCCGTACCTCAAAAAAAGCAGGCAGCGGAAAGCTTTTTTGCCAGTCTGACGCAGGAATCTTACGGAACCAATGAACCACCAGAAGTTCCATCCATGCAGTAGACGGCATCTATCGAAAAAGCGCGGGAAATACAAAATTTCTCGCGCCTTTACGAACTAAAATATATGTAAAACAGGGGATATCCGTGTATCGTGTGATTAATGGATGAGGAAATCGATAATGAATTATGAAGTAGATGTTCATAAATGATATCCCCTGTGTTTACCGGTATGAAGTTATGGTGAAGCCTGTAAATATATCAGCATAGCCGACCCGAATCCCGTATCAGAACCCGCGGGCGAGTATATCCCGGCCTGCACATGTAACAGACTAAATAGAGAACAGCAGCTTGCCGTATGTAGGATACGGAAGAAGCGCCTCCGGAATCAGAGCCTCCGCCTCATCTGCGGATTTTCTGAGAGTATCCATATCAGCCAGAACAACAGACTGATAGGTCTTTGCTTTTTCAAGCATATCCTCGCAGGCTTCAGCCTTCGCGGTATCAGCCTTCAAAACCTTTAAGCCTTCCGTCATAGCGTCCTGTAAAGCAGTCAGCTTTGTTAAAAGCCCGGCCTCACTGGAAACGGAAATATCCGGAACTACGGATTTCTTCAGGCTTGCAGTCCGCGCGATCTGCTCCATGTATGCGGTAACGCTTGGAAGAAGATCCTTCTGGATCATTTCAGCCATTGTGTTGGACTCAATATGGAGAGTCTTTACATAGTTCTCAAGCTTAATCTCATAACGGGAATGAAGTTCATCCTTTGTGAAGATCTTATGGCCGGTAAGAAGCGCCGCATTCTTTTCGCTTACAAAGTGCGGGAGCGCATCCGGCGTGGATTTCAGGTTGTAAAGACCGCGTTTTTCAGCTTCTTCAATCCATTCGTCAGTGTAGCCGTTTCCGTTGAATACGATACGTCTGTGCGCAAGAATCGTTTCTTTCAGAAGGTTGTGGATGGCTTTTTCCATTTCTCCCTCAGGAACATCCTTGAGTTTCTCGGAAAATTGCCTGAGAACTTCGGCTACCGCAGTATTCAGGATAATATTCGGGTTAGCGACAGAAGCGGAGGATCCGAGCATACGGAATTCAAATTTGTTTCCGGTAAATGCGAACGGTGAAGTACGGTTTCTGTCGGTATTGTCTTTTACAAAATGCGGAAGTACGGTTGCGCCGATATCCATCTGTACGGCGCCGTGGCTGCTGAAAAATTCGTCGTTTTCGATCGCCTTCAGAACCTCTGTCAGTTCATCTCCAAGGAAGATGGATACGATCGCAGGCGGGGCTTCGTTAGCGCCCAGACGATGGTCGTTTCCTGCGCCGGCAACAGAAATACGGAGAAGATCTGCATAATCGTCTACCGCCTTGATAACTGCTACTAAAAATACCAGGAACTGTGTATTTTCAGCAGGTGTTTTGCCCGGGTCAAGAAGGTTGCAGCCGCCGTCAGTGATCATGGACCAGTTGTTATGCTTGCCGCTTCCGTTGATTCCCTCAAATGGTTTCTCGTTAAGCAGGCATACCATACCGTGTTTGTCGGCAACCTTTTTCATTACTTCCATAGTAAGCTGGTTGTGATCGACCGCTACGTTGGTGGTGTCAAAAACAGGAGCCAGCTCGTGCTGTGCAGGAGCTACTTCGTTGTGTTTTGTTTTTGCCGGAATGCCCAGCTTCCATAATTCTTCATCCAACTCATGCATGTAAGCGGATACCCTTGGCTTTAAGGTTCCGAAGTAATGGTCTTCCATTTCCTGTCCCTTTGGAGCAGGAGCGCCGATCAGGGTACGTCCGCAGAAGATCAGGTCTTTTCTCTGATTATATAATTCTTTATCTACCAGGAAATATTCCTGTTCCGGACCAACAGTGGTAGTTACATGCTTTACTTCTTTATTTCCGATAATATGGAGAATCTTTACAGCTTCTTTATTTAAGGTGTCCATGGAACGGAGCAGTGGAGTTTTCTTATCCAGCGCTTCTCCGCTGTAGGAGCAGAAAGCTGTAGGAATGTAAAGGGTACGGTCTTTAATAAAAGCAGGAGAGGTTGGATCCCATGCGGTATAGCCTCTTGCTTCGAAGGTAGCGCGGAGTCCGCCTGACGGGAAACTGGAAGCATCCGGCTCGCCCTTTACAAGCTCTTTACCGGAAAACTCCATGATCACCTGTCCGTCTCCAGTAGGAGAAATGAAGCTGTCATGCTTCTCGGCAGTGAAGTTTGTCATCGGCTGGAACCAGTGGGTATAGTGTGTAGCGCCGTTTTCGATGGCCCATTCCTTCATTGCAACTGCTACGGAATTGGCTACGTCCAACTCCAGATGAGTGCCGTTCTGGATGGTCTTTCTCAGTGCTTTATACACGTCTTTGGGTAATTTGGTGCGCATGATCTTGTCATTAAAAACAAGGCTGCCATACAATTCAGGGATACTTGGTGCCATATAGGTACTCTCCTTTCGATTGAATCCATTAATCTTATTTTCTTTCTTGCTTAAATATGTTAATAAAACAGAAAAGGCGCCTTGGATATTCTCCAAAGCGCCTTTGCTTATGTGACGTAGTATACACGAAAAAAATAAATTGTCAATGGCTTTTTTGAAAAAAATTAAAAAAATTTCGGATGTCAAGGGTTGACAAATCCGCCTCTTCTATTATAATTTCAGTGTAAGCAAAGGCGCTTCGGAGACACCCGGAGTGCCTTTTTCTATAGAAAAAAGAGTAAGAAATCTGTAGATGTGATTGAGGATTGGAGGAAATACAGATGGCAGAAATCAAAGAAGCCTGCGGTGTCTTTGGAATTTATGATCTGGATGGAGAGAATGTAACCCCGTCTATTTATTATGGGCTGACTTCTCTGCAGCACCGCGGACAGGAGTCCTGCGGGCTGGCTGTTTCCAGAACAAACGGGGAAAGAGGCAATGTTCAGTTCCATAAGGATCTGGGGCTGGTCAGTGAGGTCCTCAGAGAGGATACGATCCGAAAGATGGAAGGAGATATCGGCATCGGCCATGTGCGGTATTCCACGACCGGAGCTTCTGTTGCGGAAAATGCACAGCCCCTTGTCTTATCTTATGTAAAGGGGACTCTGGCGCTTGCGCATAACGGAAATCTTGTCAATACGCCGGAATTAAAATGGGAACTGATCCAAAACGGAGCCATTTTTCATACAACCACTGATTCGGAGGTCATTGCCTTTCATATTGCAAGAGAACGCGTCCATTCTAAGACAGTAGAAGAGGCGGTATTGAAAACCGCGCAGAAGATACAGGGCGCATACGCGCTGGTTATTATGAGCCCCCGCAAGCTGATCGGCGTGCGTGACCCTTACGGGCTGAAACCTTTGTGCCTGGGAAAAAGAGGAAACGCCTACGTGCTTGCGTCAGAAAGCTGTGCCCTCCGTGCGGTAAGCGCGGAATTTATCCGTGATATCGCTCCCGGGGAGATCGTCACAATTACAAAGGACGGCATTCATTCAGATATGCGTCTGGCAACGGGAAAGCACGCCCATTGTGTTTTTGAATATATTTATTTTGCAAGGCTGGACAGTACCATGGACGGCGTAAATATTTATGAATCACGGATCCGGGGAGGGAAATCCCTGGCAAAATCCTATCCTGTGGAGGCGGATCTGGTGACGGGCGTGCCGGAATCCGGAATACCTGCTGCTAAGGGGTACTCAGAGGCGTCCGGGATTCCCTTCGGTTTTGCTTTCTATAAGAACAGCTATATCGGGCGGACCTTTATCAAGCCTACCCAGAAGGAGCGGGAGTCCAGCGTACACCTGAAGCTGAGTGTCCTGGAATCTGTGGTGAAGGGGAAGCGCATTGTCCTGGTGGACGATTCCATTGTAAGGGGAACCACGATTGCGAATCTTATCCATATGCTCAAGGAGGCAGGAGCCCTGGCGGTGCATGTCCGCATCTGTTCCCCGCCGTTTCTGCATCCCTGTTATTTCGGAACAGACGTGCCGTCCAATGACCAGTTGATCGCTTCCAGCCACAGCACAGAGGAGATCTGCAAAATGATAGGGGCGGATTCCCTTGGGTATATGAAGAGCGAATACCTGGAGGGAATGGCGGGGCATCTGCCTTTGTGCAAGGCGTGCTTTGACGGAAACTACCCTATGGAAATTCCGGATGTAGAATGAAATGACCATATTTCAATTTTTTTGTTTTTTCAAGACTCGCTCGCGAGTCTTGGTGCGGGATTCGGGTCAGCTACGCTGACATAATTCCAAATCGAATCCCTGCACATCCTCGCGGAGCAGAAAACAGTTTTTTGCGGAAAAAACAAATTTATATATTTACAAACCCCGAAAAATAGGGTATAGTATAGCACATATTTAAAAAAATTTAACTTTTTATTCTGACAAAGGCGTCAGGAGCAGACAGCGGGCAAAGTACCCCCTTGGAATCTGTTCTTGGCGTTTTTTTAATTCCACAGGAATGATGGAGGAGGAAATCAGCAATGGCAGTGAAATATGTATTTGTCACGGGAGGCGTTGTCTCGGGACTGGGCAAGGGAATTACCGCCGCGTCCCTCGGCAGGCTCTTAAAGGCAAGAGGTTACCAGGTTACCATGCAGAAATTTGACCCGTATATCAATATCGATCCGGGTACCATGAATCCCATTCAGCACGGAGAGGTGTTTGTTACGGACGACGGTACGGAGACGGATCTGGACCTGGGGCATTACGAACGTTTCATTGATGAAAGTCTTGATAAAAATTCCAATGTGACAACAGGAAAAATTTACTGGTCCGTTCTTCAGAAGGAACGTCATGGAGATTTCGGCGGAGGGACGGTGCAGGTGATCCCGCATATTACCAATGAGATCAAAAGCCGTTTTTATCGTGCAAAATCACCGGAAGAGGACAGGATCGCCATTATCGAGGTGGGCGGCACAGTAGGAGATATTGAAAGCCAGCCGTTTCTGGAATCTATCCGCCAGTTCCAGCAGGATGTAGGGCGGGATAATGCCATGCTGATACATGTAACCCTGATTCCTTATCTGAAAGCTTCCGGGGAAATGAAAACAAAGCCCACACAGGCCAGCGTTAAGGAACTGCAGGGAATGGGGATCCAGCCGGATATTCTGGTGTGCAGGAGCGAGCATCCCCTGACTGACGAGATCCGCGGAAAGATCGCCCTGTTCTGTAATGTGCCGGTCAGTCATGTATTGCAGAACCTTGACGTAGAATATTTATATGAAGCTCCCCTTGCAATGGAAAGAGAAAAGCTTGCGGATGTGGTTCTCCAGACCCTGCGCCTGGAAAACAGAAAGCCGGATCTGACAGACTGGGAAGCCATGGTGGACAGTCTGAGGAACCCGGAAGGGACTGCAAGTATTGCCATTGTGGGAAAATATACGCAGCTTCATGACGCATATCTGAGCGTGGTAGAAGCTTTGAAGCATGGCGGGATCTCCTGTAAGGCGAAGGTAGAAATGGTCTGGGTGGATTCCGAAGAATTAAATGAAAAGAATCTTGATCAGGTGCTGCACGCCGTGGACGGCATTTTAGTTCCGGGCGGCTTTGGAAACCGTGGAACCGAAGGAATGATCCTGGCTGCGCAGTATGCAAGAGTCCATAAAATCCCGTATCTGGGGATCTGCCTTGGAATGCAGATGGCGATCGTGGAATTTGCCCGCCATGTGCTGGGCTATGAGGATGCCAACAGCATTGAGCTTGACCCGGAGACAAAGCATCCGGTGATCGCACTGATGCCGGATCAGGAGAGCGTAGAGGATTTGGGCGGCACTTTAAGACTGGGAAGTTATCCCTGTGTGCTTTCGGAGGATTCCGTATCCTACGGTCTGTTCGGCAAAAAAGAAATCCAAGAGCGCCACAGACACCGCTATGAAGTAAACAATGCCTTCCGCAGCGAGCTTTCTGAAAAAGGAATGCTCATTGCCGGAACCTCACCGGACGGACATATTGTAGAAATGGTGGAGATTTCCGGGCATCCGTTTTTTGTGGGAACCCAGGGACATCCGGAATTTAAATCACGTCCCAATCACGCGCATCCGCTGTTTGCCGGCTTTGTACAGGCGGCTATATCAAAAGCGGCTATATCAGATGTGGGATGACTCCCGCCTCTATAGGCGGTGAGTAACAAATTTATATCAGTGGCGGGATTCAATCCCCCATCTGATAGATAAGAAGAAAAAGAATCAGCGACGGCAAAGTACGTTGCTGCTTACATAAAAACCGATGATAGAGAAAGGATGAGGAGAATGAAAGAAGTGAGACAAAACAGCCAGGGACTGTATCGTCCGGAATTTGAGCATGATAACTGCGGTATCGGCGCAGTTGTCAATATCAAAGGCAAAAAAACTCATGAAACAGTAGCAAACGCCCTGAAGATCGTAGAAAATCTGGAACACAGGGCAGGTAAGGACGCAGAAGGAAAAACCGGCGACGGCGTCGGGATTCTTCTGCAGATTTCCCATAAGTTTTTTAAGAAAGCCTGTAAGAAAGAGGGCATCGAGCTGGGACAGGAAAGAGAATACGGAATCGCTCAGTTCTTTTTCCCGCAGCACGAGATTAAACGCGCACAGGCAAAGAAGATGTTTGAGATCATTGTCCGTAAGGAAGGGCTGGAGCTTCTCGGATGGAGAACAGTTCCGGTGTTCCCGGATGTACTGGGACATAAAGCAAGGGAATGTATGCCCTGCATTATGCAGGCGTTTATCAAAAAACCTAACGACGTGGAAAAAGGCCTTGCCTTTGACCGAAAGCTGTACATTGCCCGCCGTGAGTTTGAGCAGAGTAATGACAATACTTATGTGGTATCCATGAGCAGCCGTACCATTGTCTACAAAGGCATGTTCCTGGTAGGCCAGCTCCGTACCTTCTTTGAAGACCTGCAGAGCCCGGACTATGAATCTGCCATTGCAGTTGTACATTCCCGTTTCAGCACCAATACAAATCCAAGCTGGGAGCGCGCGCATCCCAATCGTTTTATCGTGCATAACGGAGAAATCAATACGATCCGCGGAAATGCTGACAAGATGCTGGCAAGAGAGGAAAATATGGAATCCCCTTACTTAAAGGGAGAGCTTCATAAGGTACTTCCGGTAGTTAACCGCAACGGTTCTGACTCTGCAATGCTGGATAACACGCTGGAGTTTCTGGTAATGAGCGGTATGGAGCTTCCGTTGGCTGTGATGATCACCATTCCGGAGCCATGGGCAAATAACGACACGATCTCCCAGGAAAAACGTGATTTTTATCAGTATTATGCAACTATGATGGAGCCCTGGGACGGTCCTGCTTCCATCCTGTTTTCTGACGGCGATGTGATGGGAGCGGTTCTGGACAGAAACGGCCTGCGCCCGTCCCGATATTATGTGACCTCAGACGGTTATGTGATCCTTTCCTCCGAGGTAGGCGTCCTGCCTGTACCGGAAGAAAAAATCGTATTAAAGGAGCGCCTGCATCCGGGCAAGATCCTTCTTGTGGATACCATTCAGGGGAAAATCCTGGACGACAACGAATTAAAAGAAAAATATGCAAAAAAACAGCCCTACGGCGAATGGCTGGACAGCTATCTTGTACAGCTTAGGGACATCAAGATCCCGAACCAGAGACTGGAAGAATATACGGAGGATCAAAGGGCGCGGCTTCAGAAGGCGTTTGGCTATACCTATGAGCAGTATCGGACCTCTATCCGGAATATGGCTTTAAACGGCAGCGAAAGCATCGGTGCCATGGGTATCGATACCCCGCTGGCAGTCCTTTCCAAGGAACACCGTCCCTTATTTGATTACTTTAAGCAGCTTTTTGCGCAGGTAACGAACCCGCCTATTGACGCCATCCGTGAAAAGATCGTTACCTCCACCAGCGTTTATGTAGGTAAAGACGGCAACCTTCTGGTACAGCAGCCGGAAAACTGCCAGGTTTTAAAAATAAATAATCCAATCCTTACCAATACGGATATGCTGAAAATCAAAAACATGAAGCACGAAGGCTTTAAGGTGGCCGTAGTTTCTACCTTATATTATAAGAGTACCAAGCTGGAACGTGCCATTGACCGCCTCTTTGTGGAAGTGGATAAGGCCTTCCGCGAGGGAGCGAACATCCTGGTGCTTTCTGACAGAGGCGTGGATGAAAACCATATGCCGATCCCGTCCCTTCTGGCTGTATCCGCAGTCCATCAGCATCTGGTAAAGACGAAAAAGAGTACTTCCCTTGCCATTATCCTGGAATCCGGAGAACCGAGAGAAGTACACCATTTTGCAACCCTTCTGGGCTACGGCGCAAGCGCCATTAATCCGTATCTGGCTCAGGAAACGATCCGCGAGTTGATCGACAACCATATGCTGGATAAAGATTACTATGCGGCGGTTGATGATTATAACCATGCTGTCATCAGCGGCATTGTAAAGATTGCTTCCAAGATGGGTATTTCCACCATCCAGTCCTATCAGGGTTCTCAGATTTTTGAGGCTATCGGTATCTCACAGGATGTTATCGATAAGTATTTTACCGGAACAGTAAGCCGTGTGGGCGGTATCACCCTGGAGGATATTGAGGATAATGTAGAACGCCTGCATTCTGAAGCCTTTGACCCTCTTGGGTTAAGTACGGATCTGACTCTGGACAGCGTGGGAGCCCACAAAATGAGAAGCCAGGGCGAGGAGCACCGCTATAACCCGCAGACCATCCATCTCTTACAGCAGTCCACTAAATGCGGAAGCTATGAGATGTTCAAAGAATATACAAAGCTTGTAGATGAAGAAAATCATGGAAATTTAAGAGGTCTTCTGGAATTTAAGTATTCGGAAACTCCGGTTCCCCTTGAAGAAGTAGAGAGCGTGGATGAGATCGTAAAGCGCTTTAAGACAGGCGCTATGTCCTACGGCTCCATTTCCCAGGAGGCCCATGAGACACTTGCCATTGCCATGAACCATCTCCATGGAAAATCCAACACTGGCGAGGGCGGCGAGAGTGCGGAGCGTATTGATTCCGCAGGAACCGATAATGACCGCTGCTCTGCCATCAAGCAGGTGGCAAGCGGACGTTTCGGCGTCACCAGCCGCTATCTGGTATCTGCAAGAGAGATTCAGATCAAAATGGCGCAGGGAGCAAAACCAGGGGAGGGCGGACACCTTCCTGCAAAGAAGGTATACCCGTGGATCGCGAAAACCCGTCACTCCACGCCCGGCGTCAGCCTGATTTCCCCGCCGCCTCATCACGATATCTACTCTATCGAGGATTTGGCGCAGTTGATCTATGACCTGAAAAATGCAAATAAATACGCGGATATTTCTGTAAAGCTGGTGTCTGAAGCAGGCGTGGGAACCGTTGCGGCCGGCGTTGCAAAAGCAGGCGCACAGACGATCCTGATCTCCGGGTACGACGGAGGTACCGGAGCCGCTCCGAGAAGTTCCATCCATAACGCAGGCCTTCCCTGGGAGCTTGGCCTTGCGGAGACTCATCAGACACTTCTGATGAACGGTCTGAGAAACCGTGTGCGTATTGAGACGGACGGTAAGCTGATGAGCGGCCGCGACGTGGCCATCGCAGCGCTGCTGGGCGCAGAAGAGTTTGGTTTCGCAACAGCTCCCCTTGTAACCATGGGCTGTGTCATGATGCGTGTCTGCAATCTGGATACCTGTCCTGTAGGCGTTGCAACCCAGAATCCGGAGCTGAGAAAGCGCTTCCGCGGCAAACCGGAATATGTAGAAAACTTCATGCGCTTTATTGCGCAGGAACTGAGAGAATATATGGCGCGTCTCGGAGTGCGTACTATCGACGAGATGGTTGGGCGTACAGACCTTCTGGTTCCGTCCTCTACAGTAGAAGAGCCTCATAAAGGCAAGGTGGATTTAAGCGCCATACTGGAAAATCCATATGTTGGAAAGAACCAGAAAGTTACCTTCGACCCGAAAGCAGTATTCAACTTTGAACTGGAGAAGACTCTGGATGAAAAGGTTCTTGTAAAGAAGTGCAAAAATGCCGTCAGCAAGGGCGAAAAGGTTCAGATTGACGTGGATGTTACGAATACCGACCGTGCATTCGGAACGATTCTTGGGGCTGAGATCACCAGACAGAACAAGACGGGGCTTCCGGAGGACACTATTACTGTAAACTGCCGCGGCGCAGGCGGACAGAGCTTCGGGGCTTTTATCCCCAAAGGACTGACCCTGAACCTGACCGGAGACAGCAACGACTATTTCGGAAAAGGACTCTCCGGAGGCAAGCTGATCGTGAAGGTTCCTCCAAAGGCCGCTTATAAAGCAGAGGATAATATTATTGTGGGCAACGTGGCTCTCTACGGCGCTACAAGCGGAACCGCCTTTATTAACGGTATGGCAGGCGAGCGTTTCGCAGTCCGTAACTCCGGCGCTTACGCAGTGGTAGAGGGCGTGGGCGAGCACGGATGCGAGTACATGACCGGAGGGCGCGTAGTGGTTCTCGGAAAAACCGGGAAAAACTTTGCAGCCGGAATGAGCGGCGGTATCGCTTATGTACTGGACGTAGAGAACGAGCTTTATAAAAATATTAACAAGGCAATGATTTCCATTGAAAAAGTAGATAATAAATATGATAAGAAGGAATTACGTGATCTGATCGAAGCCCATGTGAAAGCCACAGGCTCCAGACTTGGCGCAAAGGTTCTGGCAGACTTTGATTATTATCTGCCTCACTTTAAGAAGCTGATTCCTGACGAATATAAGAGAATGATCACCCTGAGCGCAAAGCTTGAGGAAAAGGGACTGACCAATGAGCAGGCCCAGATGGAAGCATTCTATGAGAGTATCGGTGTGAAACATTAATGGAAGAGGAAGGTGGAGATCATGGGAAAACCAACAGGATTTTTAGATTATAAAAGAGAAACGGCGCAGGTACTGCCGCCGAAGGTCCGGATTACCAATTTCAATGAATTCCGGATTCCGTTAAATAAAGAAAAACAGAAATTACAGGGAGCGCGCTGCATGGCATGCGGCGTCCCCTTCTGCCAGTCCGGCATGATGCTCGGCGGTATGGCTTCCGGCTGCCCGCTGAATAATTTGGTTCCGGAAACAAACGACCTGGTTTATACCGGAAACTGGAAGCAGGCGTTTAACCGTCTGAGCAAGACGCACAGCTTTCCGGAGTTTACGTCCCGGGTGTGCCCGGCGCTCTGTGAAGCTGCCTGTACCTGTAACCTCGACGGAGAGCCGGTTGCGACCAAGGAAAATGAGCGCGCCATTATCGAAACAGCCTTTGAGGAAGGCTGGGTACAGCCCCAGACTCCAAAGGTACGTACCGGAAAGACTATTGCGGTGATCGGAAGCGGTCCCTCCGGATTGGCGGCCGCACAGCAGCTTAACCGCAGGGGGCACAGCGTCACCGTATTTGAACGCAGCGACCGTATCGGCGGGCTGCTTCGCTACGGCATCCCGAATATGAAGCTGGAAAAATCTGTCATTGACAGAAGAATCCGCCTTATGGAAGAGGAAGGGGTAAAATTTGTAACAAACGTCAATGTTGGCGTGGATATTACCTCTGAAGAGCTTCTGAAGAAATTTGACCGCGTCGTATTGGCGTGCGGCGCTTCCAATCCAAGGGATATCAAGGTTCCGGGAAGAGAGGCAAAGGGTATTTATTTTGCGGTGGATTTCTTAAAACAGGTAACAAAAAGCCTTCTGGACAGTGATTTTGCGAAAACGCCGTACGAACTTGCAAAAGATAAAAATGTGCTGGTCATCGGAGGCGGAGATACAGGAAACGACTGTGTGGGAACTTCTATCCGTCTGGGCGCAAAATCCGTGACCCAACTGGAAATGATGCCCAAGCCTCCGGTGGAGAGGCTGGAAAGTAATCCGTGGCCGCAGTGGCCGAGAGTCTTAAAGACAGATTACGGCCAGGAGGAAGCCATTGCCGTATTCGGCCATGACCCCCGGGTTTACCAGACTACGGTTACGGAGTTTATCCCTGATAAAAAGGGCAATGTGAGCAAGGCAAAGATCGTGAAGCTGAAAAGCGAGAAGGATCCGAAGACAGGAAGAATGCAGATGGTTCCGGTAGAGGGAAGCGAAGAAGTGATCCCGGCAGACCTGGTCCTTATCGCGGCAGGTTTCCTGGGAAGCGAGAAATACGTAACGGACGCTTTCCATGTAGCGGTAAACGGGCGTACCAATGTAGAGACAAAGCCCAATGCCTATGAAACTTCTGTTCCCCGTGTCTTTACCGCCGGAGATATGCACAGAGGACAGTCCCTGGTAGTCTGGGCGATCCGCGAGGGACGGGAGGCTGCCAGGGCAGTGGATGAATCCCTGATGGGATATACAAGCTTATAAGAGCCTGTAAGATAAGTGGAACAGGGCTTATAAGATAAATAAAATAGGGTGTTGACAAAGAAGGTGCCGATTGCTATAATACCTGCATGAACAAGGGCGTTCTTCTGAAGGGTAAAACTATCAGAAGTGCGCCTTTTTCCTGTTGAAGAGATTGATAAGGAGAGAATAAAATGGGGAATTATACCAGAGAGGAAGTTTTACAGATGGCGGAGGAGGAAGACGTGGAATTTATCCGTCTTCAATTCACCGACATGTTTGGAACCCTGAAAAATATAGCGATCACGGCCCGGGAATTACCAAGGGCATTAAACCGTGAGTGTACTGTAGACGGAACTTTTATAGCAGGAGTTGCAGGCGGAAAAGAGACGGAACTGTATCTGGATCCTGACCCGGATACCTTTACGATCCTTCCGTGGAGGCCGCAGCAGGGAAAGGTTGCGCGTATGATCTGTGATCTGTATCATCCCGACGGCTCTCCTTATAAGAAAAGCTCCAGATATATTCTGAAAAAAGTGGTAAACCAGGCAAAGGAAGAGGGCTATACCTGCTTTGTTGACCCGGAATGTGAATTTTTCCTGTTTCATTCTGATGATAACGGAGTTCCCACCACCCTTACCCATGAGCGTGCGGGATATCTTGATATGAGTCCTCTGGATCTGGGGGAGAATGCAAGAAGGGATATTGTGCTGACACTTGAGGATTTGGGCATCAAGGTGGAGTCCTCCCATCACGAGACAGCTCCTGCGCAGCATGAGATAGATTTTAAGTATGGAGACGTCAAAAAGATGGCAGACTGTATAATGACCTTTAAAATGGCAGTCCGCATTATCGCCAAACGGCATGGCCTTCATGCGACCTTTATGCCCAAGCCGCGGGCAGAGGTCAATGGTTCCGGCATGCATATCCATTTTTCTTTATATAAAGACGGGAAGAATGTTTTCCGGAATCAGGAAAATCCCGGGGAATTAAGCGACGAGGCATATTATTTTATCGGCGGCCTTCTGGCGCACAGCAGGGAGATGGCGCTGATCACCAATCCTCTGGTAAATTCCTACAAACGGCTGGTTCCGGGGTATGAGGCTCCCACAGAATTGACCTGGACCAAAAATAACCAGAATTCATTGGTGAGGATTCCTATTTCCCGGGGAGAGGATACCAGGATCGAGCTTAGAAGCCCGGATGCGTCCTCCAATCCATACCTTGTATTTGCGGTATGTCTTGCGGCGGGCCTTGACGGGATCAGGCGAAAGCTGTATCCCACAAAATCATCCAACTGTTCGTCGTCCGAGCCTGAACAGCAGGCCACGAAGATCGAAAACCTTCCGGAAAATTTAAAGGAAGCCATTGAATTGTTTGAGAAAAGCTCCTGGATGGAGGAAATCCTGGGGAAGGAATTCTGCGGGAAATATGCGGAAATCAAGAGAAAAGAATGGTTGAAGTACACAAGACAAGTAACACAGTGGGAAATTGAAGAGTACCTTTATCGTATATAATAACAGAGCTTTGCGGCTGGCGGCAGGAAGAACCCTGCGCCCGGCCGGGGCATTGAGCGAAAGAGGAGAGCATTTGTATGAGCAGCATTGTGATCGCGTTACCTAAAATTGAAGATGCGAAGAAAATCCGCACCATCCTTCAAAGGCATGGGTTTTCGGTGGCTTCAATTTGCAGCACTGCCTCCAATGCGCTGGCAAGTATTTCGGAACTGGACTGCGGGATCCTCATATGCAGCTACCGTCTGCCGGATATGTATTACGCGGATTTAAAAGAGTGCATGCCCGGAGGCTTCGAGATCCTGGTGCTTGCAACCGCCAGAACCCTGGCTGAACTGCCTTCCTCTGTACTGACGCTGGAAATGCCCATGAGATCCAGCGACCTGATCAATACTGTCCATATGGTGTTGGCGCAGATAGAGAGACAGAGAAAAAGAGATAAGAAAAAGCCTAAGCTCCGCTCATGGAAGGAACAGAATTATATTTCCAATGCCAAGATGATGCTCATGCAGAGAAATCATTTAAGCGAGGAAGAGGCTTACCGCTATATCCAGAAATGCAGCATGGATTCCGGCACGAATATGGTGGAGTCGGCTCAGATGCTTCTGATGCTTTTTTTTGATGAGGTTTAGAAATCCGCGCAGCTTTGGACGCGCAGTTCATGATGATAAAAGCAAAAAAAATTGCAATAAGAAATTTATATGATTATTTGGGATTACAATGGCGTAATCATGATATCCAATCCTGGCATACACGGGTTTTTCTGGGTATGCCGGGATTTTTTATAGAACGGCAATCCGCATTGTTCCTTCTAAGGAACAGCGGAGGGCGTTCCTGAAAGAGCGGTCTCGGAAACTCAATAGAGAACAGACAGAAAAGGGGCGGTTTTTAGAG
>JAUNGB010000007.1 GCA_030524715.1 Eubacteriales bacterium
TTTGTCATAAGAGAACCTCCTTTAGAAGTGATGAAAAGAAATGATTGATAGATGTGTTTTTAACAATTAAGAGAGAATTTTGACCATAACCAATGGTCTGATAAAGAAATTACATAAAAACTGTAAGGAAACTATAACATACCGGAACGATAGATGCAAGAATTATCTTGAAAAATAAAAACCGTGTGTTCCTGTTTGTACCGTAGATATGAATGGAAATTTGTATTGAGCAGGCTGATCTGTAAACAGCAATACATTTTGTGCAGATTTTTTACATCTTGTGCAAATTTCTTTGATGGAGAAAGCAGGATATGTTAAAGTATAAATAAAGCAATATAAAAGTAAAATAACCTATCCGTGTTTGAATTATTCTCAGTTATGGGAGGGAATGGAGAATAGTTATGGGAAAGGGAATCTGGAATTTCAGGGGAATCCCAGATATAACAGGAGACAGGACAGATATGGGAAATTATATGACAGATATGAGGGATTTAAATCAGGTAAAAGATATGAGATGAGAGATGGCTCGCGGGCGAGTCTTGAAGATATTTGATATAGGTTAAGATTAATATTAATGACGAGTTAAGAAAGTGGGAAGATAATATGATGAATGTGAAGAGGAAAATCTCCCTGTACATTATTAATGTAGGGATAGCTCTGGGGGGGGGTACCGAAGCAATTTGTTTCTCGGACCGTCAGACAGGCAGGATAAGCCTGTCTTTTTTGGATGGGATAAATGTTGTATTAAGAGGCGTATGCCGCCTGCGGTTTTTCCGTGGGTGCGCTGCGCCTTTTTATGTTGCACTAAAGACCGTTTTACAGACCGTATGAACAGACCTGCGGCAGAAATTTTATAGACAGAATAACGGATGTAAGGAGGTTATAATAAATGAAAATAACGAAAAAAAGAAAGGGTTCAGCGGCGCTTGCGGTGCTGCTGGCAGTAATAATGACGATCCAGACGGGAATTCCCGTGTCTGCGGCAGACGACTCTGTGTTGCTGTTTACGGAAGGAGATTCGGCAGAAAGCGCCGTTTCCCTTGGAGCACAGGAGGGATCAGCGGGATTTTCATCGGAAGCCCTGACTGACGTTCCGGAGGAAACGCCGTCAGAAAGCTTGGCGGAAACACCGGAGAAAGTACCGGAAGAAGCACCAACGGAGACTCCTGCGGAAGACGTGGATGTTTTCACGGAAGGAAATACGGCAGAGACTCCGGATAATACCCCCGCCGAGTCTCCTGATGAAAACTCTGGTGAAGTTCCGGCGGAGATGTCAGAAATTTCGGCGGGAGAGGAATTGACGGACGGGACGGAGGAAACGGAGATCTTTTCAGCGGAGGAAAGCGCCGAAGAGACAGCGCTTCTGGCAGCTGGCTCTCTGACGCTGGATGCCTCTGAGGGAAATATAGGGCTGGATGTGGATGATAATGGTAATACGACCTGGTATCAGACAACTGGGTACACATTTCCGTCTCCCAGTTATTGGCACTCTTATACCGGGACGGTCACGATCACGGGAACAGGAAATGCCCAGTTGTCAATTCATGGAGGAAAACATACGGTTATATTGGATAATGTCGGCCTGAAGCCTCTAGGAAGGCAGGATACATCAGGTTCAGCCAGACCTGCGGTAGCCATTTACAGTGGAAGTACGGTTAATCTGGAGATTAGAGGGGACTGCACATTTAAGGGCAGTTCCAGTTACTATGATCCAACAGGAGAGTATAGCAGTCTTGAAGGCCTCCGTATAGATGACAACAGCCACCTGACGATTTCCGGAAGCGGTACTCTTCAGATTAACGGAGGTGATTCTCTTACTAAAAAATCCGGGGTAGGCTCCAGAGGAATATGCATAACACAAAAAAGCAGCCTGAATATTGGAGGGGATGTTGAAGTAAATATATCCGGGGGGAATATGACAGATGAATATAAGGAAACTACACCGGGGCGTGGCATGTATATTAATAATTATTCTTCGTTTTCTTTTTCCGGTAAAAAGCTAAGCATAGAGGGGCGGTCAGGGGTAAATGTTTTAAACAATAGTTCGTTTACACTCTCAGCCGGAGAGACGAAGGTAACGAGCAGGCTGACGGATGAAGCTGCTGTCGATGGTAGCTCTGGTTCAGCCCTGGCAGTTCCTCAGGAGGGTTATTCTGTGCGGATAAAGAAAGGAAACGCAACCTCATGGTCTACGTCTTCCGTTTCAATCGCCACATCTGAAAAAGAGCGTTCTCTGGAAGTAAGCTTTGATCAAACCAAGTATTCTGTAACGCTGCAGAGTGATGGAAACGGCGCTTCGCAAGGCGGCAGCTATCTTCCGGGAACCGAAGTCTCTATCAGCGCGGGAACCAAAGAGGGATATGGATTTGAACATTGGGAAAGCAGTGGCTCCGGAAGCTTTAAAAACTCTCGCAGCGCAGATACAGTCTTTATCATGCCGGCAGAAAATGTGACCATTCAGGCGGTTTTTGCAGAACTGCGTACACTGACGGTAGAAGGCGGAACGGTAAACGGCCAAACCTCTGTTAAAGGGATCCCCGGCTCACAGGTAACTATTGAACTGGGGAAGGTTGCTCAGGGCATGGCATTCCTGAACTGGGAGCTTACCGGCGGAGGAAGCCTTTCTAATGCGAAAACTACGTCCCCTGTCTATACCTTCGGAGAAGTGGATGGAACAGTAAGCGCCAAGACAGTCGAAGGAGAAGAATTGAGAGATTTTGTGGTTGCAGGCACAGATGGAAGCTATAATTATAATTTTAATTCGTCGAATGGGCAAGGACGCCTGGAAATCACCGGAAGCGGGACATACTTTATCTACATGAGATCAGGAGTTAATACCACTTCAGATCGGATTTACGTGGGCGATAAGGCAAGCCCGACCATTGTCCTGAATGATATTAATATTGATAGTACTGGCAAAGGCAATTCCCCTTTGAGCATATTATCTTCCGGAACCGTTACATTGAAGCTCAACGGAACGAATATGCTTTCATATAACGGAGGGTCAAATGGCCTTGGTGTTACTTTACAAAAGAATAACAGTGGAACCCTGATTATTACCAGCCTGGAGGGGGACGGAAAGACTTCGGGAGAACTGAATGTGATTACTACTTCCTATAGCGCAGTAGCAATTGGCAATCACAATAATTCATGCACTAACATAAAAATCCGGGGCGGTACGATTAATGCCAAAGCTCCAGAAAAACCGGCTATCGGAGTGGGATACGTCGGTGGTAGTGATTCGCTTAGGGATATTGAGATCACCGGAGGGAAGGTAACGCTTACAGGAGGTTCTACAACTAATAAGGCAATTGGAGTTTGGAATGCTAGCGATAAAAAGGACATTAACCTTGATAACTTTATTTCCGGAATTACTGTTGCGGACGATGCCCTGATCAAACAGGGAGATGGCAGCGCCTCGGAACCTACGGATGCTTCTGCTGTGGTAAAAGGTACGAAGCGGTATGTGGAGATTACTTTTGGAGACGATATCGGTTCCACAGTCACAGGAGTCAGCGTCACACCGAACAGGTTATCCATAGATGCGGGAGAGACACAGCAGTTTTCGGCTGAGGTATCGGGTGGAAGCAATATCGTCAGTCGAAACGTAACCTGGTCTGTATCCGGAAATACCAGCAAGTCCACCGCGATTGACGGCAATGGCTTTCTCACGGTGGGAGCCGATGAAACAGCAACGGAACTGACGGTTACCGCAGCTTCCGAAGTTAATAGCCAGAAGACAGGAACCGCTTCCGTGACGGTGATTCCATTACTTATTACTTTGGAAGATTACCAGATGGAACTGTCTATGGAAAGCTGGATAGTAGACACTGATCCAAAGAAACCGCAGGCTAAGGTCAACGGCGTAGATGAAAAAAACCTTAACATCACCTACAGCTATCTGGAAAAAGGGGGCGATCAATGGACAAATGAGATACCAACTAAGGCAGGAACCTATCTGGTTAAAGCCCGTTTTAAAAGTGATACGTATTCGGGAGAGAAAACCGCAGAGTTTAAGATAGCTGAGGCGTCTCTTACACTTGATAGTGCGGTGTTGGTTGAAAGAACCTATGACAGTGAACTGAAATCTGCCGAGGTAAAGGAAGTAATCTTTGGCGGGCTTGCAAATGGGGAAACGCTGCAATTGGGAACAGATTATAGTGCGGAAGCGGTTTATGAAGATGCGGATGCGGGAACAAATAAGCCTGCGACGGTTATGGTTACTTTAGAAGATTCCGAAAAGACCGCAAAGTATTTGTTGGGAACAGGTACGACAGGTATTTTGTCCGCAACCGGAACAGTTAATCCAAAGGAGGTTACAAATCCGACCATTCAACTGAACAAAGAGAGTTATGAATGCAACGGCACACCAGTAGAACCGACGGTCGTTTCCGTAAAAGACGGGGACACGGTAATTCCCGATACGGAATATATTGTAGAATATGAAAATAATACAGAGCCGGGAACGGGTACTGTCAAGATCGTCAACCGTAACGGAGGAAATTATACGGTGAGCGGCTCCGTTACCTTTTCCATTACCTGTGAACACAGCCAGTATGACGAAAATGGCTTCTGCGAAGGCTGTCAGAGCTACTATCAGCCTGCCGCAGAGAAGGATGGAGTATATGAGATCAGTAATGCGGGACAGCTTTATTGGTTTTCGGCTCTGGTAAGGGGAGATAACACCCATGCGGAATTTGATAACATTATAGTTCCGGCGTCCGGAGTCTACGCTGTAATTACCAACTCGATCACTATCCCGGGGAGCAAGAGCGCCGACTGGGTGCCGATCGGCACTAAGGAAAAGGTATTTAGCGGAAGCTTTGACGGAGGGCAGCAGAAGCTGGAAGGACTGCCGGGAATGCTGTTCGGCACAGTGAAGAATGCATCCCTTACCAATATTTGTATTGAGAGTGGGAACTTCAGCGAAAATCAGCAATACGCTGAGCATACCGGTTCTATTGCGGGAACGATTGAGAACAGTACGTTGATAAACAGCTACAGCAAGGCCGTGTTCACAGGCAGCGCCGAAAGTTCCAAGGACGTGGGCGGTCTTATAGGAAAGGCGTGCGGAACGATCAGTAACTGCTATTTTGCAGGAACGCTGAACGGAACCGCAGGAACTACCGGCGGTCTGGTGGGAAGCTCCTGGGGGGACAGCCAACACCTGACCATGAAAAACTGCTATGTATACAGCGACGGCATTTCCGGCACCGGTCCTTATATCGGGGCTGTTATCGGCTGGTATCATACTAACAGCAGTGTTTCCAATTGTTACTACTATGTGGAAGGCGGAGAAAGCCTGAAGGCTGCCGGGGCCGGAGATGGTGGTGATCCTGAACAGACAGAGAGAAAAGACAAAACACAGTTTTCCGGCGGAGAGACAGCGTGGCTGCTTAACAGCGGAAAGTCTGACGGTACACAGGCATGGTACCAGAAAATCGACAGCGACGCTTTGCCGGTTCTCCAGAAAACAAGCGACAATACCGTTTATAAATTAAGCTGTACTTTTTATGGCCCGGATTCAACATCTGAGGAAATAACAGTAAAAACAGTATATTCCAACAGTAATTCTGAACAGGAGACAGCGTTCCCGGAGAACCCGGAAACAGATTATCGGTGGGTTTGGTATACTGATGCCCAATATAGCGGCGAAGCAGTGGAAAAGGCACATGTGTCTGTTGATGGTAATAAATATTACGCTAAAAGGGAACCGATTGCTTACAAGGTGACGCTGCATACAAACGGAGGAACAATCTCGGAAGGTAAGAATGTGACTAGCTATACCTACGGTCAGGGTGTATCTCTGCCTACGGCAAGCGACATGAGCAATGATGGTTATACGTTTATAGGCTGGTATAAGGACAGTTCCTACAAGAATGGTCCGGTCGAAGAGATCAGCAGCACCGATACCGGCGATAAGGAATATTATGCGAAGTGGCTTTCCGCAAACTCATCCGTAACGGAGGTTTCCATCAGTGGCACTGCCGGAGTAATAGACGGCACTGAAATCACAGTCGTCCTGCCTTTTGGGACAGATTCTTTGCCTACGAATGGTGGTTCGGTATTGATAACGCCGGCGACTGGCGCCAAAGTCACATCCGGCCCAGATACCAATGACAATGGAGCAACCTGGACCTTTACTGTGACCGCGCAGGACGGGACAACAACAAAAGACTACACGCTCCATGTATCTATAGCAGAAGATCCGGCAACGGAAAACCGCGCGGATGTAGAAGCAGCAAAGGCTATGATTGAGGAACACGACTGGACGGTTTCCCAGACAACAGCAAGCACAGAGGACACAGTAAAAGAATGGATTAAACAGCAACTTGCGGGCATGAGCCTGAACGGCGTAGACTATATAGTTGAGATGAACAGTCTCACAGCCGCGGAAGAAGGAACCGCAGCTGACCGGGATGGTACGAACGGAACCTTTGCCTTTACCGTGAATCTCTCGAAAGGGGAGGACACCGGGGACATCGCCACCAGTACCTATGCAGAAGCCAGTGTTTCTGTGACAACAGGCGTCATTACCGCCACTCCTTATACTAAGTGGACGGTCACAGTCAATGCCGGAAATGGCGGAACTGTCAGCGGAGGCGGAACATATGAAGAAAACAGCACCGTAACACTGACTGTTGATCCTAATAACGGCTACCGGTTTATAGAATGGAGAGAAGATGGCAAAACTGTCAGCACGGAAATGAAATTCTCCTTTAAAGTAACCAGTGACCGTACACTGACCGCTGTCTTTAAAGAAGAGACTTACCAAGTGACGTTGTACACAAACGGAGGAACAATTTCGGAAGGCAAGGATGTGTCCAGTTATACCTACGGTCAGGGTGTATCCCTGCCTACGGCAAGCGACATGAGCAATCCAGGATATACGTTCATGGGATGGTATGAGGACAGTTCCTACAAGAATGGCCCGGTCGAAGAGATCAGCAATACCGATACCGGCGATAAGGAATACTTTGCGAAGTGGCTTTCCGCGGACGCATCCGTAACGGAGGTTTCCGTCAGCGGCACTGCCGGAGTAATAGGCGGCGCGGAGATCACAGTCGTCCTGCCTTTCGGGACAGATTCTTTGCCTACAGACAGTAGCGCGATATCGGTAACGCCAGCGACCGGTGCTAAAGTCACATCCGGCCCCAATACCGATGACGAGGGAGCAACCTGGACCTTTACCGTGACTGCGCAGGACGGGACAACAAAAGACTATACGATCCATGTATCTATAGCAGAAGATCCGGCAAAGAAAAACCGCGTGGATATAGAAGCGGCAAAGGCTTTGATCGAGGGACGCAACTGGACGGTTCCCCAGGCGACGGCAAACACTGAAGAGACAGTAAAAGAATGGATCGAACAGCAGCTTAAAGAGCAGCTTGCGGGCATGAACCTGAACGACGTAGACTATACAGTTAAGATGAACAGCTTCATGGCTGCGTCAGAAGGAACCGCCGCCGACCGTGACGGTACGAACGGAGCCTTTACCTTTACCGTGAAGCTTTCAAAAGGGGAGAACACGGGAAATATTGCTACCAGCACCTATGCAGAAGCCAGTGTTTCTGTGACAACAGGCGTTATTACCGCTACTCCTTATACCAAGTGGACGGTTACAGTCAATGCCGGGTATGGCGGAACCGCCAGCGGAGGCGGAACATATGAAGAAAACAGCACCGTAACACTGACTGTTGATCCTAATAACGGCTACCGGTTTATAGAATGGAGAGAAGACGGTAAAACTGTCAGCACGGAAACGAAATTCTCCTTTACTGTAACCAGTGACCGTACACTGACCGCTGTTTTTAAAGAAGAGACTTACCAAGTGACGCTGCACACAAACGGAGGGACAATCTCAGAAGAGAAGAATGTGACCAGTTATACCTACGGTCAGGGTGTATCCCTGCCTACAGAAAACGATCTGAGCAATCCGGGATATACGTTCATAGGCTGGTATGAGGACAGTTCCTACAAGAATGGCCCGGTTGAAGAGATTAGTAGTATCGATACCGGCGATAAGGAATTCTTTGCAAAATGGCTTTCCGCGGATGCATCTGTAACGGAGGTTTCCATTAGTGGTACTGCCGGAACGATAAGCGGCACGGAAATCACAGTCGTTCTGCCTTTCGGAACAGCATCCCTGCCTACGGACAGCAATACGGTATCGGTAACGCCAGCAGACGGTGCCAATGTCACCTCCGGCCCAGATACAAATGACGGCGGAAAAACCTGGACCTTTACCGTGACCGCGCAGGACGAGACAACAGCAAAAGACTACACGATCCATGCATTTATAGCAGAAGATCCGGCAATGGAAAACCGTGCGGATGTGGAAACAGCAAAAACTCTGATTGTGGGACGCGACTGGACGGTTCCCCAGACAACAGCAAACACCGAGGACACAGTAAAAGAATGGATTAAACAGCAGCTTGCGGGCATGAGCCTGAACGGTGTAGACTATATAGTTGAGATGAACAGTCTTACAGCCGCGTCAGAAGGAACCGCAACCGACCGGGACGGTACGAACGGAACCTTTGCATTTACCGTGAATCTCTCGAAAGGGGAGGACACCAAGGACATCGCCACCAGCACCTATGCAGAAGCCAATGCCTCTGTGACAACAGGCGTCATTACCGCCACTTCCTATACCAAGTGGACGGTCACAGTCAATGCCGGGTATGGCGGAACTGTCAGCGGAGGCGGAACATATGAAGAGAACAGCACTGTAACACTGACTGCTGTACCCAATAGCGGCTACCGGTTTATAGGTTGGAAGGAAGGCGGCAAAACTGTAAGCACAGAAGCGGAAATTTCCTTTACTGTAACTAAAGACCGTACGCTGACCGCTGTTTTTGAAGAAATATATTATCCTCCGGTGATTACTCCAAGTCCAACCCCGTTGCCGCCGTCCGGATGGCTCCACCGTCCGGACGGCGGCATCCAGACGCCGAACGGGACGGTAATCCAGCCAGGCGGAACTATTATTCTGCCGGATGGGACGGAATTGAAACCGGATGAGGACGGAAACAAACCTGAGATTAGTAAAGACGGAACAGTTACGGATATCAACGGAACCGCGATTAAGCCGGATGGAACCATTATTCTTCCCGGCGAAGATAAAGAATCTGACAAGGATAACACCATTGTAGAACAGGGAGAGGGAACGAAAGCGCCAATCTATGATCCGGAGACCGGAAACGTCACCGTACAGGACGGAAACCAGGTAACTTTGCCCGATGGAACAAAGGTGACGCCACCTGCCGGTTCCACCGTCCAGCCGGACGGAAGCATCCGTACTCCGGATGGAACGACCACGAAACCTGACGGCACTGTTATCGATCCTGATGGAACGACCAGCAAACCCGATGGCACCGTCATCGATCCTGATGGGACGACCACGAAACCTGACGGCACCGTCATCGACCCCGACGGAACTATCCACAACACGGACGGAAGCGTACAGTCCGCAGACGGAACGTATCTCCGCCCGGCAACCCCGTGGCTGGAAAGCGCGGAGGTATTTGCCACAGGCAATCAGGTACGGGCAGTCCTTTCCGGCCCGGCTGCAGGAGCTGAGGGATATGATTATGTTATCAGCAAAAATATCAACTGCATCAGAGATAAAGACTACCTTGCTGTCAGCAAGAATATCCTTCTGACAAAAACGGATTTCCGGTATATTCCGAAAGGAACTTATTATGTATACTGTCATGCGTGGATACGGGGCGCTGACGGAAAGAAGGTATTTGGAAACTGGTCTAATTATAAAACCGTAACAGTGACTGCGACTACTCCGGCAACGCCGAAAATCACAGGGGTAAAGGTGAAAGGCAGTACGGTTTCCGTTACCTATACCCAATGTAAAGCGGCCGCAGGCTATGATGTGGTACTGGGGAAAGCGGCAAGGAAGGTATACGGAGAACTTCGTCCGGTAAACTACGGAACATTAGTAAAGAAGGTTAAAAACGGTAAAACAGTAACGGTAACCTTTAAAAATGTGAAAGCCGGAACCTACTATGCAGGTCTCCATGCATGGAACCGAACCAGTACTGACGGAAAGAAGGTCTTCAGCCCCTGGTCTAATGTGCGGAAGATTGTCGTAAAATAAAAATAGTGAAAATGCTGCAACAGCAAGCCTTACTGCTTAAAATGACTTCTTAATCACAAATGAGATTGAACGCTCTATCAGATGAAAAAATGCGGAGCCGGAAACCTGTAAATATAGGTTTCCGGCTCCGCGATGTTTCAGTATTGGAAAAATCCACACTGCTTCTGACGGCAAAATTTATCAGGTTGACTTTTAATTTGCGAGTTTTACATCTCTAAATGACTTCCCGATCACGAATGAGAATGAACGCTTTATTCTTCCATAGTCATTCCATTTCATTATTGTTTTGCTCTGGAATCGGCTCATATTCGTTCAGATCATCCTCTGTAATTTCCCGGATCACTTTACAAGGAACGCCTGCTGCGAAGCACATAGGTGGAATGTCTTTGGTGACAACGCTTCCTGCGCCAATTACTGAACCCTTTCCAACCGTTATACCAGCGCTGATCACAACATTGCTTCCAATCCATACATAGTCCTCAATTACAACTTTTTTGCAATACATTTCTCCATGTGTACGTGCTTTATAGTGCAGCGGATGATTTGTTGTACTAATTGTGACATTCGGTGCAATCAGTACGCCTTTGCCAATCGTTATTTCATAATCGTCAACTAATGTAAGGTTAGAATTAATATATGTTCCATCCCCAATTGAAACTGTATTCCCCATTGCAAGTGTCAGCGGCGGTTCAATCCATACATTATCCCCACAAAATGCAAATAAATTTTTCAAAATCTCGTTTCTTTTTTTCGTATCAGTCGCTCTTGTTTGATTGAAGTCCTGGCATAGCCCTCTGGCGTATATCTGTTGGTTCATATTTTCACCTGTATCAATCCACAGCAGGCCGGCGGCTCTCCGTTCAGCCATTGTTAATTTGTCAGTATCGTTCATAAATTATTCCTCCGTTGTTCCTTTTTTGTTCATTATACCATGCTTTGTTTCTAAGTAAAGCGGACATAAGATGAAAAAACGGATAAGATTTACATCTTGTGTTGATTTCTTGCATTTCATGCAAGCAGAATTGACTTTCCCTTCAAACTACAATAAATTTATTTTAAAGAATAGAAGAAATCCGCGTAGTTTTAGACCGTAGTTTTAGATGCGCGGTCCGGGAAACGAAACAAAACCCAATTAATTCTAAATTTATTACAGAGAGAGGATATGGGAAGCATGGGAGCAAAATTTAGATATGGGAAATGGAAATTTAAAGCGATAATTACAGGGGGGGGGTATTCAGAGTACCTTCCTTCCATAAATAAAGGAGATAATTCTGTCTTTTTTGCTTTATTTTATTATAGAACGCTGAATACAGGGTAGCGATACCCTGTGTTTGGCGTTTTTTCTTTCATTAGGAAAGTTTTGCCTGTGACAACATGCATTTATACAAAAATCAATAAGGAGGAAAAGCAAAATGAATAAAAATCAGCAAAAATTCAGAAGGTATTTGTGTATTCTGCTGGCAATCCTTCTGGTATTTACAATGATTCCTGTAAATGGAAACGGTACGGTTTCTGCTGCAGAATTATTCAGCGACAGTGAAGCCACTGCGGAGATACCGGAAATTTCAGCCCCGGAGAATGAGATAGGGGAAAGCGAGGAAATGCTCTCTCCGGATGCGCTATTTTCATCCGGGCAGGAGGAAACGACAGAATTTAAAGAGGAAGAAGGCTCTTTTGGAGCGGGAACCTGCAGCCCGGAGGAAGTGCAGGAAATGATAAGCGCTCTGCCTTCCGTTGAGGAAATTTCTGTTATGGAAGAAGAAAACCGACTGGCAGCTTATGAACAGGTACAGGCAGCCTATGATGCCTGGCTGTCTCTGACGGAGGAAGAACAGGCAGAAATAGAAGAGGCGGAAGCCGTCTTTGAAGAGTTGTTTGCATATTTCAACAGTCAGGTTATACTGCTGGACGCCGGAGACGGTACTTGCTGGACAGATGGACTGAGTGCGCAGCCGGATGGATATACGGTAAGTGAGGACGGTAATACGATTACAATTACCACTGCTGAGGGACTGGCATGGCTGGCAGTTCTGGTAAACGACGCAAATGGACAAACTCGTGATAACTTCAAAGACAAAACGGTGAAATTAGATGCGGATATTGATTTATCCGGTAAAATGTGGACACCGATTGGTGTTTATAATACGAGTATGTCAAACAGTTTCCCCTTTTCCGGTACATTCGACGGAAATGGACATACAATTTCTAATATGACAGTTGAATCTGATTCATTGAAGGCAGTTGGATTGTTCGGATATACATCCCAGAGTGAGATTAAAAACCTGACGCTCATGACACCTTCGGTAAATCAAAAGGTATCCGGCAATGTATATGCGGGAGGCGTTGTGGGTTATGCTGTCAGTTCAAAGGGAATTTCAGCATGTGCGGTGGTGAACGGAGAAATTTCAGCAGAAGGAACAAAAGAAACAAATGTCGGGGGCATTGTGGGATATGCAAACAGTGTAACGGCTGTATCCGTCTGCTATAATCAAAATACCAAAGTAACAACTACAGCTTCCGGAACCGTTTACCGGGGAGGGGTAGTTGGATATGAGCGGAGTAAAAGTCCGCTGTCTTCTTATTCCTATGTACCAGAGGACCGCAGCCTTAAAGTATGCGGTGGCAGATTTTCGGGTCAGTATTGTGCTTATTTAGGAGAGACAGAAACAGACAGAACTGCTGGGGCATCTGGTGGTGAGCGCAGCTTTTCTGAAGAGCAGTTTTCTGACGGTACAGTGGCGTATTTCCTGCGGACAGGTTTTTATTCAAATGTATCGTATGAAATATGGGGACAGAAAGTGGGAACAGATTCACTTCCCGGCTGGAACAGCGAAGAAAATGTGGATTGTTTGGATTATATCTGTAAGGTTGATGGAACATATAAAAGGGTATTTATTTATTTTAACGCATTATCCCAAAACGAAGCAGGCGCGTATCTTATAAAGGATGCTGTGGACTGGGCGGCTTTTGTAAAATTAGTAAAAAAAGATGGAAAGACAGATGCGGATGCGGAAGTTCAGGAAAATGCCGTTATAGACTTTTCCCAGTTCGGTACACTTATGAATTTCAGTACCTACAGTTATATGATGATTGCCGATCCGTATACTTCTGCTTCTTATACTGGTACATTTAACGGCAACGGGTGTACCATTCGCGGAGTGCGCTTTGATGGGACATCTCAGTTTGCTTTGTTCGGAAATATTGGTGAGGGAGGTACAGTCAGAGGAATTAATCTGGAATCTCCGGAGATTGCTTCTACAGGAGCTAATGTTGCCGGAATTGCCTGTTATAGTTATGGTACCATTGAAGACTGTCATGTGAAAGGCGGCTCTATTACCAGCAGCAGCGGCCCGGTAGCCGGAATTGCTGCAAATGGCTATGGTGTAATAAGAGGATGTACCAACAGTGCAGATATTACAGCCTTGTCTAATGTAGGCGGAATTGTAGGAAGTTCTACCAGTGGTACGGGCGCTACGTCTGCTGATAACCCTCTAATTATCGAGAGATGCAGCAACAGCGGCAATATCACTGCAACCCAGATTGTTTATAATAATTACTGGTCTTATGCAGGCGGAATATTTGGCGGAAGAGGAATGTTTAACAGGTCTCAGCCGTATTTTAAAATTAATTGCTGCTATAATACCGGAAACATTACGGGAGTCGGATATATTGGCGGAACTGCGGGATATTCTTACGGAGATAAATATGCTGAAATAACGAATTGCTATAATACGGGAACAATAGGAGCATTGGATACTACGATAACACATGCGGCGGGAATTTCAGGTTGTTCTGGAACTGTGAAAAATTGTTATAATACAGGTCTGGTATATGGCTCAACCTATGCCCAGCCTATTAAAGCAACTGGCGAACAGACATTCTCTTCCAATATCAACAGCTATGCTTTGGAAAATTGTGTGATAACAAACTATACCGGAACGCTGTATTACGGAAGCGAAGACGGAAATCAAGCAAATAATACAAAAGGCAAACGGACAGCGGAACAGTTTGTTTCCGGAGAAGTCGCTTACCAGCTTCAAAATGGGCAGGACGATCCGACTACCCAGGTTTGGAGTCAGGAAATCGGTCAGGATGCAAGTCCTGTTTTGGAAAGTACGTATCCGGTTGTACAGATTACCGTTTACCTGATTGATGAAAATGGAGGCGATTCAAGGGTTCTTGCATACTGCTATGCAAATGCCGGCAGTACGCTTAAGGAGTATCCTTCCGATGATACAGTACTTTATACATTTTATTCCGATCAGGAATGTACAACTGAAATCAATACGGCAACTCAGACTTACAGTGCGGACACCGATATTTACGCAAAACAGACAGAGAAAACAGAATTGACGATTACCGGAGTGACCGTAACAGGCGCAGAGAAGGAATATGATGGAAATCCTGTTTCTTATTCCGGTACCCCTCAGGCGACTGATAAGAATGATACAGAGGTACCCGGTCTGGAATACACTTATACATGGTACCGTGTAGAAGACAGTGGAACTACTGTACTGTTGTCAAAAGTGCCTTCTGACGCAGGTTCTTATAAACTGGTAGTGACGCCTGACAACGGACAGTATATTGGTAAACAGGAAATCCTTTTTACCATTAAGCCCAGGAAAATTGAGAATGCTCAGGTATCAGCCTCGGGAGAATACACCTATAACGGTCAAGCGCAGAAACCAACGATAACAGTTGTTTTGCCCGGTGATCCGGAACTTACAGATGAGGATTATGACCTTACTTATTCTAACTCAAATGGAGGGGAAGGCAATCTGATAAATGCGGGTACCGTGACTGCAACCGTTACTTTTAAAGGAAATTACAGCGGTACCGTAACCGGAACATTTGAAATCAAAAAATCGGTACTTACGATCCAGAGCGCGGAAATTACTAAAAAAATATATGACGGCAAAACGGCTGCAAAGGTGAGCGGACTTACATGGAATGGGCTCATGAATCAAGATACACTGACAGAAGGAACCGATTATATGGTATCGGCGCTTTACGATTCTGCCGGTGCAGGTGACAACCATACTGTAACCGTGACTGTTACATTGCAGGATACGGCAAAGGCAGGCAATTATCAAATCGCTCCTTCTTATTCTTATGAATGTACAGGGCAGACTATTGAAAAAGCGCAGTTGACAATTAAAGCAAATGATAACGCGATTATCTATGGAGACGAACCAGCCGGAGCAGGAGTTGCTTACACAGGCTTTGTAAATGGGGAAACGGAGTCCGTATTAACAGGACAGTTATCGTATTCTTATAACTATCAACAGTTTGGAAACACAGGCAATTATACAATTACTCCGGAGGGAATCACTTCAGAGAATTATGCCATTGCATTTGAAGATGGTACTCTGACGGTGGAACCCCGTGAAGTGAGTCTTACATGGAATAATACAGAAGACCGTACCTATAACGATGGAAAAGGCGACATTACTGCAACAGCCGGAAATCTTGTAAACGATGACGAAATTGGCGTAACGGTTTCTGGTGGAGAGACTGACAACAAAAATGCTTCAGATACTCCGTATACGGCAAAAGCCACCGGGCTTACAGGGGATAAGGTATCCAACTATAAGCTGCCGGAAAATTGCGAGATCAACTACACCATCGGAAAAGCACCTTCCAGACTGAATGCATCGGAAAGCGCGTACAATTTAAAAATTGGTGAGAGTGCGGAAGTATCCATAACCAACAACTCAGAAGCGGCATTGTCCTATAGCTCCGACAATGAAGAAGTGGCAACTGTTTCCAAAGAGGGAGATAAGATAACCATAAAAGCAGTTGGAAAAGGAACTGCTGTAATTACAATCACTTCGTCGGAGACAGATAATTATCAATCCGGTATCCTTACCATAACGGTGAATGTCGGGCTTCTGACCGGAACGGCGAGCGTGACAATGGCAGACTGGACCTATAACGAAACGCCCAGCGACCCGGTACCGTCATCTGAAACCAACGGAACCGACCATGTGACCTATCTCTACAAGGAAAAGAATTCAGATGACAACAGCTATTCGAAAGAGAAGCCCGTCAATGCAGGGGAATATACCGTGCAGGCCACCTTTGAGGAATCTGGCGATTACGGAACGGTCATTGTAACCTGCGATTTCAAGATCCTGAAAGCGGAGCTTACCTTAAGCGTTTCCGATGAGAGCTTTTCTTCTGGTTCTACGGGAAAGGTAACGCCGACCCTGAAAGACAGTAAAGGAAATGCGGTAACGGTGGGCCAGGTAACCTATACGATAACCTGGTACAGGGATAAAGAATGCAAAACGCTTTACGGTGACGGAACGGCTGCGCCGTCCTCCGGCGGTACTTATTATGCCAAGGTAACGATCAGCGGATTCGAAGATATGAATTATACGATTGATACGAAAACTGCAGAAGCGGTATCCAAGGTAACCATTTCCTATCCATATTATCCTCCGGTGACCACCCCAAGTCCAACCCCGTCGCCGACGCCTGTTCCGGATGAGTATCCGGATGGCTCCACCGTCCAGCCGGACGGAAGTATTCAGACGCCGGACGGAACGGTGATCAGGCCGGACGGAACCATTGTCCTGCCGGATGGAATGGAATTGAAGCCGGATGAGGACGGAAACAAACCTGAGATTAGTAAAGACGGAACAGTTACGGATATCAACGGAACCGCGATTAAGCCGGATGGAACCATTATTCTTCCCGGCGAAGATAAAGAATCTGACAAGGATAACACCATTGTAGAACAGGGAGAGGGAACGAAAGCGCCAATCTATGATCCGGAGACCGGAAACGTCACCGTACAGGACGGAAACCAGGTAACTTTGCCCGATGGAACAAAGGTGACGCCACCTGCCGGTTCCACCGTCCAGCCGGACGGAAGCATCCGTACTCCGGATGGAACGACCACGAAACCTGACGGCACTGTTATCGATCCTGATGGAACGACCAGCAAACCCGATGGCACCGTCATCGATCCTGATGGGACGACCACGAAACCTGACGGCACCGTCATCGACCCCGACGGAACTATCCACAACACGGACGGAAGCGTACAGTCCGCAGACGGAACGTATCTCCGCCCGGCAACCCCGTGGCTGGAAAGCGCGGAGGTATTTGCCACAGGCAATCAGGTACGGGCAGTCCTTTCCGGCCCGGCTGCAGGAGCTGAGGGATATGATTATGTTATCAGCAAAAATATCAACTGCATCAGAGATAAAGACTACCTTGCTGTCAGCAAGAATATCCTTCTGACAAAAACGGATTTCCGGTATATTCCGAAAGGAACTTATTATGTATACTGTCATGCGTGGATACGGGGCGCTGACGGAAAGAAGGTATTTGGAAACTGGTCTAATTATAAAACCGTAACAGTGACTGCGACTACTCCGGCAACGCCGAAAATCACAGGGGTAAAGGTGAAAGGCAGTACGGTTTCCGTTACCTATACCCAATGTAAAGCGGCCGCAGGCTATGATGTGGTACTGGGGAAAGCGGCAAGGAAGGTATACGGAGAACTTCGTCCGGTAAACTACGGAACATTAGTAAAGAAGGTTAAAAACGGTAAAACAGTAACGGTAACCTTTAAAAATGTGAAAGCCGGAACCTACTATGCAGGTCTCCATGCATGGAACCGAACCAGTACTGACGGAAAGAAGGTCTTCAGCCCCTGGTCTAATGTGCGGAAGATTGTCGTAAAATAAAAATAGTGAAAATGCTGCAACAGCAAGCCTTACTGCTTAAAATGACTTCTTAATCACAAATGAGATTGAACGCTCTATCAGATGAAAAAATGCGGAGCCGGAAACCTGTAGATATAGGTTTCCGGCTCCGCACCGTTTCAGACAAACGCAATTCTTAATGGAGGTTTGAACGATATAAAAATCTAGCGAAAATAGACTTGTAAATTATTTTAAACCAGGTTACAATTATAATTACTATAAAACCATTTTTTATCCCAAAGATGTAAACGGATGAAAATATTTTATAAATATGTGTATATTACAATTATTAAGAAAGGCAAGGGCTTAGCGGAAAGGAGTAGGAAGGTGCCGACAGTAGATAAAATTTTGCAAGAAATTATGAGTGGGACAAAAGACAAAAGTATACGCTTTTTAGAGTTACAAAAACTTCTTGAAACGCTGGGCTTTCAGTGTAGAATAAAAGGAGATCATTTTATATATTATAAAAATGGGATTGATGAAATCATCAATATCCAGCCGGATGGAAATAAGGCTAAACCATATCAGGTAAAACAAGTAAGGAACTTAATATTAAAATATCAAATGGAGGTATAGGGCATGCATAAATATGAGAGAATTATATACTGGTCTGAAGCTGATCAGAAATTTATTGTTGAGGTTCCAGAGCTTGCCGGGTGCATGGCCGATGGAGTGACAGCCGCCGAAGCGTTGGGAAATGCAGAAATTATTATTTCTGAATGGTTGGAAACGGCCAAAGAAATCGGGCGAGAAATTCCAACCGCGAAAGGGCGCTTGATGTACGCATAAGAAATGCTTGAACAAGGAATGGAGCAAATAAAAAATAAAATTAGCACTCACCTCTTGACAGTGCTAACAATATGTGCTATATTACGTATAGAACAAAGAAAGAAGCAATCAGAATATTAATTCCGTCGGCAGAACCGCCGGGAAAATGAAAACTGCGTTATAGTCTGATTGGTGAAAGGAGATAAAACAATGATGCCGAGTATTTTTAGAGATGATTTATGGAACGACTGGATGAATTTTTCTTTTCCTGAGACAGGAAGAAAGGACTATGGGAAGCCAAATGATACGATCATGAAGACAGATGTGAAGGATTCCGGACAGGAATATGAAGTAGAGATTGAACTGCCAGGCTTTAAGAAAGAGGAAGTACGGGTAGAGCTTAAAGAAGGCAACCTTACAGTAAGCGCTGCTAAGGAATCGGCCGCCGAGCAGAAGGAGGCAGGCAGCAAGTATGTCAGGAAGGAACGGTACACCGGCAATATGAGCCGAAGCTTTTACGTAGGTGAAGCAGTGACACAGAATGAAATCCGCGCAAGATTTGAGAATGGGATCCTGACGCTGTATATTCCGAAAAAAGATCCGAAAAAGGTGGAAGAGAAGCGTTATATCACCATTGAATAATCTATAAAATGAATAATCAATAAAAAATTACAGCGACGTAAATGAAACAGCCGAAGCCGGGACAACTTAAGTCCCTCGCTTCGGCTGTTTTTTTATATCAGGAAGATACCCCATCGTTGTGCAATATAGAAAAAAAAGTAAGGTGATTCTTTGGTAAGTAGTGATATTGACAATAATTCTAAAGTCTGATACTATTTCCATATAAAGTCGTACGTACGTCTAATGTCTATCAACCATTATACATATCTATGAGTGCGTATAGGAAAGAAATTCCTGTAAAAGTACTTCGCGAAGCGGGAAATATCTCCTGCGGGAAAGAATTTTCCTATACGCTCCGGAAAAGGAGAGGGATATGAAGAAAAGAATTGCAGCGCTTATGATGGCGGGAATTATGGTATTGGGTAACAGCAGTATCGCTTTTGCTGAAGAAACTTCTTCCGGCGAAGGAAGCAGGAAAATCAGCATTCTTACGTGGAGTGAGAGCGAGTGCCAGATTTATGCGGAGTCTTTTAATAAGATTTATCCGGACATTGAGGTGGAGATCATTCTTGCTGACAACGGGGATGTCTACAGCAAGTTGGTTTCTATGGCATCTGCAGGAGAACAGATGCCGGATCTGGCATATGTGGAGATGAATACCCGCGGACAGCATCTTGCCCTTGATATCTGGGAAGATTTGTCCCAGGAACCCTATGGGTTCGACGGCTCCGCGCTGGAGGATTCCCTGAGCCAGGTTATTCGGGATCAGGACGGACGGGTCTGTATTGTGGAGCAGAATTACAACCCGGCGGGGATGCTCTATCGAAGAAGCCTTGCGGAACAATATCTGGGAACCTCGGATATGGAAGAGATCATGGAAATGATTCCTGACTGGGATGCCTTCTGTGAAGTGGGAGCGAAAATTTACGAAGAATCCGGCGGAAGCGTACGCGCCCTGCCCGGCCTGGATGAGATCAACTGGATGATCGACAGCCAGTATACGGATAACGTTTATGATGCGGAATCAAATACCCTTTATCTTACCGATTATTTTACCTACATGTTTGATATTATGACGAAGCTTCGGGATAACAACTGCGTAGGAAAAGTGAACCGTTGGAGTACGGACTGGAATGCTTCCTATAATAATGGTACGGTTGTCTTCTGGCAGTTTGCGCCATGGAGCGCCACCGGCGCGGTGAAGCCTAACGCAGAAGAACTGTCCGGCGATTTTTCAGTCATAAAGGCGCCCGGCGGCGCTTACTATCTGGGCGGTACCGGATGGGGAATGCTGGCGGACGGAGCCAATAAAGAGGACGCATGGCTGTTTATGGAACACTGCCTCCTGTCGGAAGAGGGCGTGGAAGAAGCAATGGATGAGATGGAAATGCTTACGCCTCTGAAGGGGTATTATGAGAGCCATCCGGATGCAACCAGCGAAGATGAGTTTTTCAACGGACAGAATGTAAATAAATATCTGCTGGAGGAAGTGGCTTCCGATATGACACTGAGAGCGCCCAGCGCCTATGACGGTTCCATTAAGACCGTTACGGCGACGGTCATGGGAATGATCCAGGACGACGAAGGGATGACCTGTGAGGATGCGGTTGCGGCAGCCATGGATGAAATTACAATGCTGCTTCCGGGAGATGTGACGGTAGAATAAAGCAGTGCGCCGGACGGAGGTGAGCTATGGAAAAAACGTTGTTGACCCACAGGAAGCTTACGCTGAATGAGCGTACGAGCCGTAAGGGTATCTGGTTTGTTCTGCCTTTTGTGATCCTGTATGCGGTATTTAATTTATTTCCCCTTTTATACACGCTGTATCTGAGCTTTTATTCCTGGGACGGCATCGGCACAAAGGCTTTTGTCGGTATATCCAATTATTTGAAGATATTTAAAGCCGACCGTCTTTTCTGGACCAGCTTTAAAAATGTTTTTCTGATCGTGATAGGTTATCTGCCGGTAACTTTGCTCCTGGCCTTCGTTGTGGCGGTTTTGCTGTATTCAAAAAATCTGAAGCTTCGCAGAACTTTTCAGACCTGTATGTTTCTTCCGTATGTGGTCGTACCCGTAGCGGTGGGGATGCTCTTTTCCATGCTGTTTGGGTGGCAGTCAGGGACAGTGAACGCACTTCTTATGAAGCTTCATATTATTTCTGAACCCATTGACTGGCTGGGAAGCCAGACATATGCCAGAGGCGTGGTGATCCTTCTGCAGATATGGAAAACGTTCGGGTATGTGACGACGCTGTATCTGTCCGCACTGACCAGCCTTCCCTCAGATGTAATGGACGCTGCTGCCATTGACGGGTGCAAATTTAAAAATCTGCTGTTCCATGTGATACTGCCGATGCTGAAGGAGATCACCATGTTTATCGTCATTACCACCCTGATTGACGGGCTGCAGCTTTTTGACGCAGTGAAGGTATTATTTACGGCGGGCAATACGGGAGCCGCCATTGGAGGGCCGGGAAGGACTTGCCTTACGCCGGTGTGGTATCTGTATTATACAGCCTTTGGAAGCAGCGCCACAAGGAACTTTGGATATGCATCCGCCATCAGTTATGTGTTGTTTGCGGTGATCATGCTTTTTTCTGTAATCGTCATGATCCCCAACCTTCGCAGCGTAAAAAAAGACAGACGACAACAATAAGAGGTGAATGGAATGATTCTTGGCAATAAACGAAAAAGAGCGCTGGTATACATCCTGCTGCTTTTGATTTCTCTGATCTGCTTATATCCGTTTTATATGATGCTGATCATGGGAACATATTCCACCTATGATATTGGAAAAAGCGCCAGTATGCTGCCTGGCTCCTACCTGCTGGAAAATCTGAAAACAGTGTTTGAAAACGGTTTTATGATTTTTTATAAGAACAGCTTTTACATAGCGATTTTTACAACGGTCATCACCTTGATCGTCAGCGCCCTTACAGGCTATGGGCTTGGGAAATTTGAATTTCCCGGTTCCCGGTTCCTGATGATCTTTATTGTTATAGCTATGATGATCCCCTCCCAGGTGGGGATCATCGGCTATATGATCGAAATCCGCTATCTGGGACTTGGGGGCACCAGGGAGGCGATCATTCTATATTATGCGGCCAACTGTTTCGGATCCTTTTGGATCACGCAGTATGTGAAAACCAATGTTCCCACGGAGGTACTGGAAAGCGCCCGCATTGACGGAAGCGGTGAATGGCGTATTTTCTGCCAGATCGTGGTTCCGTTTATTAAGCCGGCTCTGATGACCCTGGCGATTTTACAGTTTATGTGGAACTGGAATAACTATATGCTTCCTCTTGTACTGCTCAATGATGTAGACCTGTATCCGGTAACGCTGGGAATTTCCCGGCTGGCAACGCAGTACGCCACCAACTATGGGGCGCAGATCTGCGCGCTGTCTCTTGGAACTATCCCTCTGATCCTGATTTTTATCTTCGGTTCCAGATATTTTATTTCCGGCCTTACGGCAGGAGCTGTAAAGGGCTGAGAAAAGCGGGCGGTATGCGGAAGCACAATAATTAAAAAACACAGTAATAAAAAATAAGAACAAAAACTATTCAGGAGGAATGAAAACAATGGCAAAAATGGCAAAGCTTGGGCTGCAGACCTGCAACGTACAAAACAATATGAGAAAAGATCCGATCCATACGTTTCGTGAAATTGCGGCGGCGGGATACAGGTACGTGGAGGTGTCCAATTTTGATACCGTACATGACAAGGGGGCGGGATTTCATATGCCCGCTTCGGAACTGAATAAATTTTTGGACGATATTGGAGTAAAGATCGTTTCCATTATGTTTGATCCCTTTGACGATCTGGACGAGATGTGCGAATACCAGTGTGAGATCGGAAACCACAACGTGGTTTTTTCAAGAGATTATTATCAGAACCGGGAAGATGTATTAAGGCGGGCTGAGTGGCTGAACGAAACAGGAAAAATCTGTGCGAAGCACGGCATTTCTTTCCATTATCATAATCATTTCCATGAATTTATGACACTTCCGGGAGAGGAAAAAACAATCTGGCAGATGCTTATGGAAAATACGGATCCGGAGCTGGTGAAGGTGGAAGTGGATACCTTCTGGGTGATGAGAGGCGGAGTGGATCCGGCGGAACTGATCAGGAGCCTTGGCAGGAGAATTACCATGATTCATCAGAAGGATTACGCCAAGGGCCACGGCCACGAAATCTATCTTCCGGCCAGGGTGATTCCGGGAGAAGAAATGTGTCGTCCGGTTTATGACCGCATTGAGAACAAAGACACTTTCTGCGAGATCGGATGGGGAATTATGGATATCCAGAAGATCATTGATGCAGGAAATGAAAGCGGCGTGCTGGAATATTTTATTCTGGAGCAGGACTGGACAAAGCTGGATGAGTTTGAAAGTATCCGTATGAGTTATGAGGGAATGAAGCAGTTCCATGGCATTGAAATGTAACGGACGTTTGACGTATGGAAAATATTTGAGGAAGAAGGGAGAGTTGCTATGAATAACAGAGTAGGGGTGATCGGCTGCGGCAACATTGCGCAGGTTTATCTGGAGGATTTTGAAAAAAGCTACCGCAGACAGATAACGGTGGCAGCCTGCGCGGATATTGTTCCGGAAAAAGCCAGGGAAACAGCGGAGAAATATGGCGTGCCCAAGGCATGTACGCCAGAAGAACTGGTCCGGCTTCCGGAAGTGGACATTGTTCTGAATCTGACGGTGCCTGCCGTCCACAACAGCATAAATCGGATGGCATTGGAAGCCGGAAAGCATGTATATTGTGAAAAGCCTCTGGCGCTTTCCCTGGAGGATGCAAAGGTAACCCTGGATCTGGCAAAAAAGAAGGGACTGCGGGTGGCCTGCGCGCCGGATACCATTCTGGGGCCTGCCATACAGACCAGCCGGAAGCTTTTGGACGACGGATGGATAGGAACCCCGTTTGCGGCTTCCACAAACATCACAGGCTGGGGCCCTGAAACGTGGCATCCCAATCCGGGATTTTTCTATCAGTACGGAGGAGGCCCTCTGCTTGATATGGGTCCTTATGCGGTGGCCGCTCTTGTAAATCTGTTCGGTCCCATGAAGCGTATGCAGTGTATTGCCACGAAAGCACTGGATGAGCGGATGATCTACTCTGATCCCAGGAAAGGGGAAAGGATTCCTGTGGAGGTTCCCACCCATTATTCCGGGAGCGCTCAGATGGCCAATGGTGTAGTAGTAGGTATGACTATGAGTTTCGATACCTGGAAATCCAGTCTTCCCCCACTGGAAATTTATGGAACTGAGGGAACTCTTCAGGTTCCCCATCCTGCGGATTTTGCGGGGAAAATACGTCTTTACCGGGCAAACGGCATCATCGATGAGCTGGAAGGACGCGGAGCGGTGGAGGAAAAAGACCGTTGGTATGAGATTCCGGCGATTCTTGGAGGCTCTGTGGGAAACCGCCGGGGAATCGGCGTAGCAGATCTGGCGGCAGCTATACGGCAGGGGAGGCCCCACAGGACAGGGGAAGATTTCATACTGCACTGCACGGAAATACTTCTGTCATTTGACCAGGCGGTAAAGGACGGCGGCGCTTATGAATTTACAACTGTATGCAAACGGCCGGAAAGGATGCCTACAGGGCTTGAGATCGGACAGGTAGATTGAGAAAGAGACAGGAGATAACAGATGAGGACATGGATTAGAAATGCAAAGGCAATCGTTACAGTAGATGAAGAAGACCGGGTGCTGGCTGATGCCGGTATTCTGATCGAAGACGGTATAATTCTCCAGGTGGATGGGGAAAGATATTCCGCCGATCAGGTGATCGACGCAGAAGGGTGTATTATCTATCCGGGACTTATCAATACCCATCACCATTTGTATCAGACCTTTACCAGGAACCTTCCGCAGGTACAGAGAATGGAACTGTTTCCCTGGCTGAAAGCATTGTATGAGATCTGGCGTGGGCTGAATGAGGCGTGTATTTATTCCAGTTCTCTGGTAGGCATGGGAGAGCTTATGAAATATGGATGTACTACCTGTATGGATCATCATTATGTATTTCCGAAAATCGGTTCGGAGCATTTTATCGATCAGCAGTTCCTGGCGGCGGATGAACTGGGAATTCGTTTTCACGCTACCCGGGGAAGTATGTCCAGGGGAGTCAGCGACGGCGGCCTTCCGCCGGATGACCTGGTACAGAATTTGGATACAATTCTAAAGGACAGTGAGAGGCTTGTAAAAAAATATCATGACCCGGCGCCCTTTTCCATGCATCAGGTAGCTCTGGCGCCGTGTTCTCCCTTCAGTGTTACAACAGAGCTTCTTAAGGAATCCGCAGCCTTGGCGAGGCAGCTGAAGGTACGGCTTCACACTCATCTTTGCGAGACAAAGGATGAAGAACGCTTCTGCCTGGGGATGGTAGGGATGCGCCCACTGGAATATATGGAATCCTGCGGCTGGGTTGGTCCGGATGTGTGGTTTGCCCACGGAATTTATTTTAACGAAGAGGAATTGCGGCTTCTCGTGGATACAGGCACAGGAGTGGCTCATTGTCCTGCTTCCAATATGAAGCTGGCTTCCGGTGTATGTCAGCTTCCGAGAATGCTGGAACTGGGAATTCCCACAGGACTGGCGGCAGACGGGAGCGCAAGCAATGACTGCTCCAATCTGATGGAAGAGATCAGGCTTTCCTATCTTCTGCACCGGCTTTCTTCCAGCGGGAAGGCGCCTACAGGATACGAGATCCTGAAACTCGCCACCAGAGGAAGCGCCGCGGTTCTTGGAAGAAATGATATCGGTTCGCTAGAAAAAGGAAAAGCGGCAGATCTGTTTATGATCGACACAAATCTGCTGGAATGCGTGGGGGCGGATTACGATCCGGCAAACCTTTTAGGCACGGTGGGGTATCACCGTCCGGCGAAGCTGGTTATGGTACAGGGAAACATTGTTGCCCGTGATGGAAGACTGGTAAACATCGACGAAGAGAAGGTTTCCGTGGACGCCAGAAGACTGGTGCGGCAGCTTTTGACGTAAGAGATACGTGTATAAGAAATACAGTGGTTTTGGAGTGTTTTCAGGAGGGGAGTTATATGGTAAAAATAGGAATCATCGGATGCGGCAAAATTGCGCAGATCCGTCATATTCCGGAATATATTCAAAATCCGGACGCAAAAATCATTGGCTTTTATGATCTGAACAGGGAACGCGCCGGGAAACTGGCAGCCAGGTACGGGGCGGCGGCGTATGATTCCGTGGAAGAACTCCTGGCGGATCCCGGGATAGACGCGGTTTCCGTCTGCACGGCAAATCATGCCCATGGCCCCATCACCATCGCGGCATTAAGGGCAGGAAAGCATGTATTATGTGAAAAACCCATGGCTGTCACAGAAGAAGAATGTGAACAGATGGTGGAGGAAGCCAGAAAAGCCGGAAAATTCTTGATGATAGGGCAAAACCAGCGGCTTGCCCGGGTTCATGTAAAGGCCCGGGAGCTGATCAGGCAGGGGGAAATCGGAAAAATATTGACTGCCCGGACAAGCTTTGGGCACGGCGGACCGGAAAGCTGGTCTGTGGATTCGGGAAAAGGGACCTGGTTCTTTGACAAAGACAAGGCGGTTATGGGGGCAATGGCAGACCTGGGGATTCACAAAACGGATCTTTTGCAATATCTCTGCGGCGGCACCATCCGCCGGGTAACTGCCAGGACTGCCACTCTGGATAAGCGTTACGAAGACGGAACTCCCATCAGTGTGGAGGACAACGGATTCTGCATTTATGAAATGGATAACCATGTATTTGCCTATATGAACGCTTCCTGGACCTGTTATGGGAAGGAAGAGAATTCCACCGTATTATACGGAACAGAGGGAACCCTGCGTATCTGCGACGATCCTGCGCATTCAATCGTGCTGATCAAAAAGAACGGGGAACGGTATCTGTATGACGTGGAACCCATCCAGACAAACCATTCCCAGAGCCGTTCGGGGGTGATCGATCTCTGGATAGACAGCCTTGTCCGCCGGAAAAAGCCAGAAATTTCTGGAGAAAGCGTACTGCCGGCCATGCGCGCGGTGTTCGGCGCAATGGTCTCTGCCAGGGAAGGAAGAACCGTTGAGGTTAATCAACAGGAGGTGAGGGAATGAAGCTCGGGCTGCTTACATCGATTTTGGACGGATGGAGTTTTGAGGAAGCGGTAGATCTTGCCTCGGATATGGGATTTTCCTGCCTGGAGGCTGCCTGCTGGCCGAAAGGGGAGGCGAAACGCCGTTATGCGGGGGTCAGCCACATTGATTGTGAACGGATATGTAAAGATCCCGGCTATGCGTCCTATGTGAAAGAATATGCAGGAGAAAAAAACATTTCGATTTCGGCGCTGGCTTTTTATCCGAATCCTATGGATGCCAATCCGTCTGTCCGGGAAGAGGCAGTCCGCCACCTGAAGCGGGTGATTCAGGCTGCTTCCATCCTTGACGTGAATGTGGTTACTACGTTTATCGGAAAAAATCAGTATCGGACAGTGGAAGAAAATATAGAATTATTTGCCGGAACCTGGGAAGGGCTCATTGCCATGGCAGGAAAGCTGGGAGTAAAAATAGCGATTGAAAACTGTCCTATGCTGTTTGGCCCGGATCAGTGGCCGGGCGGACAGAATCTCATGTGTACGCCTGTGATTTTCCGCAGGCTGTTCCAACGGATTCCGGCGGAAAATTTCGGGCTGAATTTTGATCCCAGCCACTTTGTCTGGCAAGGGCTGGACTATATAAAAACCGTTTATGAATTTCAGGACCGGATTTTCCATATTCATTTCAAGGATATCAAACTGTATACTGATAAGCTGAAGGAATGCGGCGTTCTGGCATATCCCCTGGAATACATGTCTCCTAAGCTTCCCGGGCTCGGGGATGTGGACTGGGGCGGGTTTATCAGCGCACTCAACGACATCCGGTACGAAGGCAGCGCGGTGATCGAGATAGAGGATAAGGCTTTTGAAGGCTCCAGAGAGGAAATCCTGCGTTCCATCGCATTATCAAAACGATACTTGTCGCAATATCTGTAAACTACAGAAAACAAAGCGGGCGGCGGATGTCCGCGTAAGATCGGGAGGAAGAATAATGGAATTTTTATCTTATGATCCATGGGCAAACGTATACTCCAGAAACGGGTATATGGCGGACGAACTGCGGGAGGGTCTGCATAAAACTATACGCCGGAATAATCCGGAGCTGGCTGTCAGGATTGCCTATGAAATGTACATTACAAGCGAACAGATGGAGGATATGCTGTGGAGACGCCTGGCAATCATGTCCGTGGAGGATATCGGGCTGGCGGATCCTATGGCTCCGGTGGTAGTAGATACTCTGGAAAGAATGAGGAAGCTTCATCCGTACAATGATATCGACCGGGCGACTTATTTTGCGCAGGCAATCCGTTATCTTTGCAAGAGCGAAAAGGATCTGACCTGCGGTATCCTGATGGGAAAAATCCGAAAGGAATTTGAAAGGGGGATTTTTCCGGAAATTCCAAAAGAGGCTTATGACATGCACTGCAAAAAAGGAAGAGACGTGGGAAAGAAAATGTCTGATTTCCTGCAGGAGGGAAATGTGGTAGATCCGCCTTCCATATATTACGAGGCGAAAGAGTATAAGGAACTTGAGAAAAGCCTTTTGGAAATGACCCGTGAGGAGATGAACGGGACAGCAGAGAAGAAGGAACTGGATGTGCAGCCCTTTGAGGTTGCTCCATACTTTATATGATAAGGGAGGAAAATGATCGGATTTATGAGCAGTATTGTTTTAAAGAATATTGATAAAATTGTAAGCGGAGATATCCGGCAGGGAATCCTTCCGGGAGACTGCATTGTGGTGAGGGAAGGGATCATCGCGGAGGTCGGCTATGAAAAAGACCTGGATACCAGCGGTATTGAGACGGTTGTGGATGTAGACGGACAAATCGTATGCCCGGGCTTTATCGACTGCCATATCCATAATACGCTGGATGATTACGCGCCTCAGCGAGGTGCGGTGGGATGCTATTCGGACGCGCTTTATGGAGGAACCACCAGCATGATATCCGAAGGGGAGCAGGGACCCGGCTGGCCGAGATTTTATGACGACCCGGTGGGGTGCAAGGCGGCGGCTATCATGGCAAAACGTGTGTTTGACCGATATCGTCCGGGAGGCGGTTTAAAGTTCCACGGAGGGGCGCTGGTACTGGTACATGGCCTTACGGAACAGGATTTTAAGGAAATGCACGACGCCGGGGTTTGGCTGATTGCTGAAATCGGGGGAGGCGGCCTGTCCGATCCCCGGGAGGTGGAACCTATGCTGGAATGGGCGCGTAAATATGGATTTTTCTATTCCGTGCATCTGGCCCCTCCCTCCATTCCCGGTTCGTCGTGGGTCACCTCCGAGGAAATCCTGAAGCTGAAGCCTGATAAAGTGGCTCATACAAACGGAGGGTCAACCGGCGTTTCCTTTGACCATATCCAGCGATTGATGGATGAGAGTGAGATTCCCCTGGAACTGGTGGTAAACGGAAATTTTGTGAACTTTAACAAAATGATGCGTCATATGGATGCGAAGAACGAGCTGGATCGTCTTGTCTTTGGAAGCGACGCGCCTACGGGACAGGCATCCCTTTCCGGGGCTATGAACCGTGCCATCGTAAAAGCTTCTTCACTCAATGATGTTCCGGCATGGAAGTGCATTGCCATGGCAACGGGCAATACGGCAGATCTGTATGGATTGAATACCGGAAAAATAGAAGCGGGAAGAGAGGCGGATCTTCAGGTAATCGACTGCCCGCCCGGTTCCTGCGGAACGGACGCGTTAAAGGCCATTGAATGCGGGGATCCCTTTGGAAATTCCATGGTGATCGTAGACGGAAGGATCGTTGCGTATCGCGGTAAGGATTCCAGGCCTACGGCAAGATACTGTTTGGTAAACGGGCAGAAAGCTTTTGTTTCCGGAATTACGGAACACCTTTTCTTTCCACCGCAGCCCGGCAGGCATTATGAGGGAATGAGCGCCCAGACAACGTTCGGACGTCTCTGAAGGAGGAAGTCATGTATCGGAAAATCAACGAATTAACCTGGGATACGGTGGCTTCACTGGATCCTGAATCTGTATTTTATGTTCTGCCGGTAGGCTCTCTGGAACAGCATGGCCGCGCACTGCCGCTGGGAACAGACGACCTGATCCTGACAAGCTCTCTGGAGGCCGCGGCCGGCCGTGCCAGACTTCAGAACTGCTTTTTGCAGCTTCCGAATATTCATTATGGAAACAGCTATGAGCACATGGATTTCGCAGGCACAGTAACCCTTGGGTGCGGCCTGCTGGCCAAAATGGTGGAGTCGGTAATGGAATCCATGAACAGGCACGGATTTCGCCGCCTGATCGTGATCAATTCCCACGGAGGCAACACAGCGGTCTTTCAGGCGTACGCACAGGAATGGGAACAGAAATTCGGCGTACGGATGTACACAGTGAATTTCTTTGGTTCAGAGTTTTTCAAGGACGCTCAGCCGATGCTTCAGACCTCCCTGGAAAATGAAATCCACGGAGGCGAACTGGAGGCTTCTTATATCAGTTATGCTTATCCGGAATTATTTCATAAAGAAATGGCGGTTCCTGAAAGGGATGTGACGGTCAGCCTGAAGGAATATCATCCCGGATGGCTGACGCGGGATTTGTCTCCGGATAATGGCCTCCTTGGAATGGCTTCCCGTGCGGATACCGGGAAAGGTGAAAAGCTGTATGAATATATGGCGGAAAAGCTGAAGAACTATCTGGAGCTGTTCGACCGCATGTAAGGCGTTCAGAATCAACTGGAAAGGCGTTCAAAATCAATTGGAAATATTTGCATTTTCTATTATTTTAAGCTAAAATAATATTCGGGGCAAAAAATATTTTGCCCCTACAATATCGGATTGCTATGCATAGTGTGCACCGGCAATCCGCAAAAAATAGAAAAGGTACATGAGGTTTGGATATGAATAAGCTGATAAAAGAACGATCTCTGGCAAGGCAAGCTTATGATCAGTTAATCGAAATGATCAGAAGCATGAAGCCGGGGCAGAACAGGTTACCCTCTGAGGACGAACTTTCCAAGTCTATGGGTATCAGCAGGGCTACGGTACGGGAAGCTCTGAAAAGTCTGATGCTGGACAAATTGATCACAACCGTTCATGGAAGGGGAACATTCGCGCATCCTTCCGTATTACAGTTAAATGAACGGATCGACCGAAGAAGTGATTTTTTTAAAATGCTGAACGAGCAGTATGCTAATACAAGCGTGGATATCCAGTGGAAGAATCATGTGCCGGGAAATGCGTTGTGCAAGGCTGTTTTCGGAGAGCAGGAAGAGGATTTCCTGGAGTCCTTCTGGTCCTATATTGCAGATGACAGGAAAATGCTGTTCTGCCATTTCTATTTTCCGCAGACCTATCTGAAAAAAATTCCGGCGGAAAGGGAGATTTTTGTGTCTCTTCCAAAGTATAGTGAAGCCTGTATGAAAGAACCTATTGTTTACTGTTCCATGAAGCCGAGGATCCGCTACAGCCAATCAGCCGCCGAGTATTTTTCTCTTCCGGCTGTTACGCCCCTGCAGTGCTGGGAAGAGAAGATTTATGATATTGAAGACCGGCTGGTGGGTGTGGGAGAGGTATTTATGCACCCGGAAAATATGGAAGTTTCTGTTGTGACAAAATTTGAATTTTAAGACAAATACGCTTTGACGCGTATCCGTAAGAAGTTAAATCCCCTGTGGCTTGCCGCGGGGGATTTATTATTCTATCCAACTGTAACAATTACCTGCATGTCAGCTAAGAGACGAACCTACATGTCGGCTAAGAGATGAACTATTGAGCAGTTGATTTTTTTGTGCTATAATGCGGAAGAAGAATACAGGAACAAAGAAAAATGAAAGGGAGCGGAGAATGTGATCAGAGCAGCGAGAACGGAAGAGCTTGATGCCATTATGGGGATTTATGCGGACGCCAGAGCGTTTATGGCCTCAAATGGAAATTCGGCGCAATGGGCCAACGGATATCCCCGGCGGGATATGATCGAAGAGGATCTGGCCAGAGGACAGCTTTATGTTTATGAGACGGAAGAAGGGGAGATCGGCGGGGTATTCGTATTCTTTACAGGAGAAGAACCTGCCTACCAGAATATATGGGACGGAAACTGGCTGAACGACAAGCCTTACGGCACACTGCACAGGATCGCGGTTTCCCGTCACGGAGAGGGCATTGCCTCGAAGTGTGTGCAATGGTGTTATGAACAGTGCCTGAACATGCGTGGCGACACCCATGAAAAAAACCTGAGTATGCAGCGGCTTTTTGCAAAAAACGGTTTTGTAAGATGCGGCCTTATCATGGCAGAGGACGGTACCGAGCGCATCGCCTACCAGAAAACCGCCTATTAGAATACAGCCCATTAGAAAACCGTTTATCAGAAAACGGGCAGCGGGCAGGCGGGACACGTCCAAAACAGAATGAGTTAATAAAAGGAGTTCTTTGATGAACATTATCAATATTGAACATATCAGCAAAATATTCGGAGAAAAAACAGTCTTTGAGGATGCCTCCTTCGGCATTCATGAGGGGGATAAGATCGGGATCGTGGGAATTAACGGTACGGGAAAAACAACGCTGCTTCGTATGGCAGCCGGATTGGAGGAACCGGACGAAGGGCAGATCATCCGCCATAATAACCTGAAGATCGCCTACCTTCCCCAGAATCCCGTATTTCCCGCAGACGCCACTGTGCTTTCGTACGCCCAGGACGGCAAAGAAGACTGGAAGGTGCAGAGCAATTTAAACCAGCTTGGGATTACGGAATATGATACCCGTATCGAGCATTTGTCCGGCGGGCAGAAGAGAAAGGTTGCGCTGGCGAAGGTGCTGGCGGAGGATTTTGACATACTTTTGCTGGATGAACCCACCAACCATCTGGATGAAAGCATGGTCATATGGCTTGAGGAATACCTGCGGAGCTTTAAGGGGACGATACTGATGGTGACCCACGACAGGTATTTCCTGGACCAGGTGACCAATAAGATCCTGGAGATCAGCCACGGAAAGATATACGGCTATGATTCCAATTATTCCGGATTTCTGGAGCTGAAGGCAGAGCGGGAGGAAATGGAGCTTGCCTCTGAACGTAAGCGGCAGAGTATCCTGCGCATGGAGATCGAATGGGCGAAGCGGGGCTGCCGGGCAAGAAGCACCAAGCAGCGCGCAAGGCTGGAACGGCTGGAAGCCTTAAAGAACGGCGCGGCTCCCATACAGGATCAGACTGTGGAACTGGATTCCATTGAGACGAGGATGGGCAAAAAGACCATAGAACTTCATCACCTGGGCAAACGCTTTGGAGAGAAGGTTATTCTGGAGGATTACAGCTATATTTTCTTAAAAAACCAAAAGGTGGGGATCATCGGCCCCAACGGCTGCGGTAAATCCACCTTTGTAAAAATGATCGCCGGACTGGCGGAACCGGATCATGGAAGCATAGAGACGGGAGAAACCATCCGCATCGGCTATCTCGCCCAGGAAGAGCAGCACATGGATGAAAAGCAGCGGGTCATTGACTATGTAAAGGATATCGGCGAGTACATTACCACAAAAGAGGGAAAGATCAGCGCCTCCCAGATGCTGGAGCGCTTTCTGTTCACCCCTGATATGCAGTACGCCCCCATCGGGAAGCTTTCCGGCGGAGAAAAAAGGCGCCTGTATCTGCTGGGCGTCCTATGCGGGAATATGAATGTCCTGATCCTGGATGAGGCAGGCAATAACCTGGATATCCCCACCCTTACCATTCTGGAGGATTATCTGAACTCCTTTTCCGGAATTGTGATCACGGTGTCCCATGACCGGTATTTTCTGGACAATGTGGCGGACAGGATTCTGGAATTTGAGGGAAACGGGCAGATCTGCCAGTATGAAGGAGGCTATACGGATTACCGGGAGGCAAAAAGTAAAAAGGCGGCGGACAACGGGAGTACGGCAGCGCCTGACAGCGGCCGGAATACGCAGGAGGAATCCCGTTCATCCGGGAAGGACTGGAAACAGAACCGTCCGTCAAAATTAAAATTTACATTTAAAGAACAGCGGGAATATGAAACCATCGACGGGGATATTGCCGCCCTTGAAGAAAAAATTGCAAAGCTTGACGCCGATATCTTGGCAAACGCCACAAACTCCGGTAAGCTTAACGAGCTGACGGCCCAAAAAACTCTGGCGGAGGCGGAGCTTGACGCCAAAATGGACCGTTGGGTATATTTAAATGATCTGGCAGAGAGAATTGAAGCCCAGGGATAATAAAGATAATAGGATAACAAAGATAATAGGGATAGTAAGGATATTAAGGAAAAGGGGAATTCACCATGGCAAAGCATCCCATGACAACATTGTGCTATGTGGAAAAAGACGATGCCTATCTGATGATGCATCGGATTTCCAAGAAAAATGATGTAAATAAAGACAAATGGATCGGTATCGGCGGGCATTTCGAGGAAGGGGAAAGCCCGGAGGACTGCCTGCTCCGGGAGGCATATGAGGAGACAGGGCTTACTCTTACTTCCTGGCAGTTCTGCGGAATCGTGACCTTCACCCTGGAGGGCTACGGAACAGAATATATGTGCCTGTATACCGCGGACGGCTTTGAGGGAACCCTGAAGGAATGCGATGAAGGAACCCTGGAATGGATTCCCAAAAAAGATCTTTTAAGCCTGAATTTATGGGTAGGGGATCTGATCTTTTTAAAGCTTTTAAGAGATAAGGCACCCTTCTTTTCCCTGAAGCTTGTTTATCGGGGAGAGGAACTGACAGAGGCGGTTCTGGACGGAAAGGAGATTCCTCTTCCACTGGTACTGTCCGGCTATTCAGACACTTTATAGGATTATTTAGACATTGGATTATTCAGACACATTACCTATATAACTATAGGATAAAGAAATGAAATCAGGAGGAATTAAAATGGCAGAATTAGTAAAAGTCGTTGTGGACGCCATGGGTGGGGACAACGCACCGGTGGAACCGATTAAAGGAGCCGTAGAGGCAGTGAAGGAACGGACGGATATTCAGGTGATCCTCACCGGCCGGCAGCAGGTGATCGAGAAGGAGCTTGCCAAATATCCCGACTATCCCAAAGACAGGATCCGGATCGTGGATGCTTCTGAAGTGATCGAGACGGCAGAGCCTCCGGTTTATGCTATCCGTAAGAAAAAAGATTCATCAATTGTGGTGGGATTGAATATGGTTAAGAAACAGGAGGCGGACGCTTTTGTTTCCTCCGGAAGCACAGGAGCCGTTCTTGTGGGCGGACAGGTTATCGTAGGAAGAAGTAAGGGCGTGGAGCGGCCGCCCCTTGCGCCGCTGATACCTACCAAAGACGGAGTCGCTCTTTTGATCGACTGCGGCGCCAACGTGGACGCACGTCCGTCTCATCTGGTGCAGTTCGCCAAAATGGGTTCCATTTATATGGAACATGTGGTAGGAGTGAAAAATCCCCGGGTAGCCATCGTAAATAACGGCGCGGAGGAAGAGAAGGGAAATGCCCTTGTAAAAGAAACTTTCCCGCTCCTGAAGGAATGTCAGGGAATCAATTTTATCGGAAGCATTGAGGCAAGGGATATTCCCGCAGGATATGCGGACGTGATCGTCTGCGAGGCATTTGTGGGAAATGTGATCCTGAAGCTTTATGAAGGCGTGGGAGCAACCCTGATCAAAAAGATCAAAGAAGGAATGATGTCCAGCCTGCGCAGTAAGATCGGAGCCCTTTTAGTGAAGCCGGCCTTAAAGGAAACACTGAAAACCTTTGACGCCAGCGAGCATGGGGGAGCGCCGCTTCTGGGCTTAAAGGGCCTGGTAGTCAAGACCCACGGAAGCGCCGTCGCAGTGGAAATCAAAAACGCCATTTACCAGTGTGTCCAGTTTAAGCAGCAGAAGATCAATGAGAAAATCGCAGAACGGCTGAACGAACCTGCCAAGCAGGAGTAGGCCTTTCCCTTTGGGGACTTTTCTGTATATAGATTTTGTAAATGAATTTTGTATATGGATTGAAACGGATTGAAACAAGGAAGGAGCTATGGTAATGGAGCTTGAGAAGCTGAAGGCCATTATTGGAGATGTCATGAACACTGATCCCGCCGACATTACGGAGGAAACCACATTTGTGGATGATCTTGGGGCGGACTCTCTTGACGTTTTCCAGATCATTATGGGAATCGAGGAAGAGTATGACATTGAGATCGATAATGAAATTGTAGATCAGATTCAGTCTGTGCAGGATGCCGTGGACGCGATCCGCCGGATAACAGGCTGATAAAAAAAGGAGACAGGAATCCCGGATTCCCATATGGCGGCGGGAGGCCAGAAGGCCGGAAGGCATTCCTGGATTCAGATTGGAGATAAAAGTGAGCAGACAGACACAGAAATTAGAACATACTATCGGATACATTTTTACGGACAAAAAGCTTTTGGAGCAGGCGCTGACACACAGTTCCTATGCAAACGAAAAGAAGCTTGGAAAGCTGGGATGCAATGAACGCCTGGAATTTCTGGGGGATGCGGTGCTGGAGCTGATCAGCAGCGATTTTCTTTTTGCAAGATTTCCGGATCTGCCGGAGGGAGAACTGACGAAAAAAAGAGCAAGTCTGGTATGTGAACCCAGTCTTGCTTATTGCGCGCGGGAGTTTGGGCTTCCCAAATATCTTCTTCTTGGGAAGGGGGAGGATATGACCGGAGGCAGGAATCGGGATTCCATTGTCTCAGACGCAACGGAGGCTTTGCTGGGCGCCATCTATCTGGATGGTGGTTTTGCTAGCGCGAAGGAGTTTGTGCAGAATTTTATCCTGAATGATATTGAGCATAAGCAGCTCTTTTTTGATAGCAAGACCATCTTGCAGGAAATCGTCCAGGAGGACGGCGCCAAGACCGTCGAATACCAGCTTTTGAGGGAAGAGGGTCCGGACCATGATAAAAAATTTACGGTAAATGTAGTGATCAGCGGCAAGGTTATGGGGACAGGAGTCGGACATACGAAAAAGGCCGCGGAACAGGCAGCCGCCTACAAGGCGATCCGTAAGATAAAACAGCAGGTGGAATATGTATCTGAAAAACATTGAGGTATACGGCTTTAAATCCTTTGCCCAGAAGATCAACTTTGAATTTCATAATGGCATTACCGGTATTGTAGGTCCTAACGGCAGCGGAAAGAGCAACGTGGGGGACGCGGTGCGGTGGGTGCTGGGAGAGCAGAGCGCCAGGCAGCTCCGGGGCGGCAATATGCAGGATGTTATTTTTTCCGGAACAGAAACGCGCAAGCCCCTAAGCTTTGCCTCAGTGGCAATTACGCTGGATAATGCGGACCATCAGCTCCCTGTTGATTATAACGAGGTTACCATTACGAGAAGGCTTTACCGCTCCGGGGAAAGCGAGTATCTGATCAACGGGAGCGCCTGCCGTCTCAGGGACATTAATGAGATGTTTTATGATACAGGGATCGGCAAAGAGGGCTATTCTATCATCGGCCAGGGGCAGATCGACAAGATCCTAAGCGGCAAGCCGGAGGACCGCCGTGAGCTGTTTGACGAAGCCGCGGGAATCGTGAAATTTAAACGGAGAAAAAACACGACCCTGAAAAAGCTGGAAGAGGAACACCAGAACCTTGTCCGTGTCACCGATATTTTAAGCGAACTGACGAAGCAGCTTGGCCCTCTGGAAAAACAGTCCGAGGCGGCCAGAATCTATCTTGCCAGGCGGGATGTGCTGCGGGAACTGGATGTGAATCTCTTTCTTTTGGATTATGCGCATATTGGAGAGCTTTTAAAGGAACTGGAGGAAAAAAGCCGTACTGCCGGGGAAGAACTGGAGAAGACAAAGGATGCCTATGACCAGACCAGAGTGGAATATGAGCGTCTGGAACAGGAACTGGAGGAACTGAACGGCAGGCTTGACGCCCTCCGTGAAGAGATGCAGCAGAACGCTCTTTTGAAGCAGCAGTATGAGGGCCAGATCAATGTCCTGAACGAGCAGATTTCCTCCGGGAAGCAGAATGACGAGCATTACAGGACGCGTCTGAAAACCATTGAAGAAGAAACCGCGCGCCGGACTGAAGAGAAGAAGGAACTGGAGGAACAAAAGACGGTCCTCCGGGAAAGCCTCAGGGAAATCCGTGAAAAGCTGAAGCTGGAGCAGACGCACATGGAAGACCTTATGTCCCGGGTGGAGGAATGCTCTCATGCAGTGGAAGAGGGCAAAAACGAGATCATCGAAATCCTGAACAGACGGGCGACCACCAAAGGGAAGGCTCAGCGTTTTGACACAATGATGGAGCAGATGGACATCCGCAAGGCGCAGATCAGCCAGAGCATCCTCCGCTTAAAAAGCGAAGAGGAAGAACAGGCCACCATCCGAAAAAAAGCCGTGGCGGAATATGAAACCATCACTTCTCTTATTAAATCCATGAATGACGAGTGCGTCCGCCTGGATGAATCCGTACATAAGCTGCAGGAGGAATTAAAAGAGCAGAATGCCCGGATGGAGATCGGGCAGACAGCTTATCACAGGGAGGAATCCCGTCTGGAATCCCTGCGCAATATTACCGAGCGCTACGACGGATACGGGAACAGCATCCGCCGTGTGATGGAGCAGAAGGAGAAGGTACCCGGCATCCGGGGAGTTGTGGCGGACATTATCCAGGTAAATAAAGACTATGAGCTTGCCATCGAGACAGCTCTTGGGGGAAGTATCCAGAATATCGTCACGGATAATGAGCAGACCGCAAAGCAGATGATCGGTTTTTTGAAGAAGAACCGTTATGGACGGGCCACCTTTTTGCCTCTTTCCAATATGAATGCAAGGGGCGGCTTCCAGCAGCGGGATGTCCTTAAAGAACCGGGGGTTATCGGTATTGCGAGCGATCTGGTAAGCGCTGACGCAGAGTATGACGGCCTTGTAAAATATCTTCTGGGCAGGGTGTTGGTAGTGGATGACATTGACCATGCCATCGCCATCGGCAAAAAATACCGCCATACGCTCCGCATGGTCACTATTGAGGGAGAATCCCTGAATCCCGGCGGTTCCATGACAGGAGGCGCTTTTAAAAATAACAGCAACCTTCTGGGCCGGCGGCGTGAGATCGAGGAATTGGAGCACAGCGTTAAGGCGCTGAAGCATGACATGGAGGAAATGCAGAAGTCCATCGACGAAAACCGCAGCAAGCGTAATGTCATCCGTGATACTATCGCGGATTTTCAGGAAAAACTCCGGCTTCAGTACGTAGCCCAGAACACTGCCAGGATGAATCTTGAGCAGATTGACGAGAAAGCGAAGGAAATGCAGGAAAGCTATACCAGAATACACAGAGAACAGGCGGAACTGAAACGCCAGGTTCAGGAGCTGGAAGCTGACCATCGGGATATTTCCACGGAGTTGGAAAAGTCCGAAAGGGACGAAAAGGAGCTGGAGGACTTTATCAGCGCCAAACAATTGGAACTGGAAGAGCTCCGCACTGAGGAAAGCGTAAAGACAAAGGAACTGGAAGAAATCCGTCTGGAGGCTTCTGCACTGGAACAGAAAGAAAGCTTTGTCCGGGAGAATCTTTCCAGGCTGGCTGCCGAACTGGAAACCTTTCTGACAGAAAAAGAAGAAATCTGCGAAAACCTCCTGCACAGCGCGGAGGAAATGCAGAAAAAACAGGAATCCATTGAAGAACTGAATGACGCCATTGCCGCCTGCTCACAAAAGGAGAAAGACTCTCAGGCTCAGTCGGAAGAATGGCAGAAAGAAAAGGAAGCGCGCAATGCCGGGCATAAGGCATTTTTTGAGAAGAGGGACGAGCTTTCCGGGCGAATCAGCCTTTTGGATAAAGAATGCTTCCGGTTAAAGAGCCAGGCGGAAAAGCTGGAGGAACAGAAAGAATCCCAGATATCCTATATGTGGGAGGAATATGAGATTACCCCCAACAATGCGCAGCAGTACAGGAAAGAGGAATGGAATGACCGCCAGGAAATGAAAAAGGAGATCAGCCGGATCAAGGAGGAAATCCGCAGCCTTGGCCCGGTCAATGTGAACGCTATTGAGGATTATAAGAATCTTCTGGAACGCCATACCTTCCTGTCTGGCCAGTATGAGGATCTGACGACCGCAGAGGAAACTCTTAAAAAGATCATTCAGGAACTTGACGAAGGGATGCGCCGTCAGTTTACGGAGAAATTCCACGATATCCAGAAGGAGTTTGATAAGGCGTTCAAGGAGCTTTTCGGAGGCGGAAAGGGAACGTTGGAGCTTGCTGAGGACGAGGATATTCTGGAAGCGGGCATTAAGATCATTTCCCAGCCCCCGGGTAAAAAGCTCCAGAATATGATGCAGCTTTCCGGAGGGGAAAAGGCGCTGACAGCCATCGCACTGCTTTTTGCCATTCAGAACCTGAAGCCCTCCCCGTTCTGTCTCCTTGATGAGATCGAGGCCGCCCTGGATGATTCTAATGTGGGAAGATTTGCCGCCTATTTACAGAAGTTGACGAAAAATACACAATTTATTATAATAACACACAGACGGGGTACCATGAACGCCGCGGACAGGCTTTATGGCATCACGATGCAGGAAAAAGGGGTATCCACCCTGGTTTCCGTAGATTTGGTAGAAAGCCAGTTGACCAAATAGAAGAGGAGGGGTAACCATGTCAGAGGAAAAGAAAGGGTTTTTTAAGCGGCTGGTAAGCGGACTTACGAAAACAAGAGACAATATCGTCAAGGGATTTGACTCTATTTTCAGCGGATATTCCAGCATCGACGAGGATTTTTACGAAGAGCTGGAGGAGATTCTGGTTATGGGAGATATCGGGATCAACGCCACATCCTCCATCCTGGAAAATTTGAAAAAACAGGTAGCGGAAAGGCATATCAAGGATCCCATGGAATGCAGACAGCTTCTGATCGACAGTATCAAGGAGCAGATGCGTGTGGACAGCACAGAATACGAGTTTGAAAACCGCAAATCCGTTATTCTGGTGATCGGCGTTAACGGCGTGGGCAAGACGACCTCTGTGGGCAAGCTTGCAGGCAAACTTAAGGACCAGGGGAAAAAGGTGATCCTGGCCGCAGCGGATACCTTCCGTGCAGCGGCAGGGGAGCAGCTTACCCAGTGGGCGAACCGCGCAGGCGTCGAGATCATAGGAGGACAGCCCGGCGCAGACCCGGCGTCTGTGGTATATGACGCGGTGGCGGCAGCCAAGGCAAGAAACGCCGACGTGCTTTTATGCGATACGGCGGGACGTCTTCATAATAAAAAGAATCTTATGGAGGAACTGCGTAAGATTTACCGTATTCTTGAACGGGAATACCCGGAGGCTTATCTGGAAACCCTGGTTGTTCTGGACGGAACTACCGGGCAGAACGCTCTGGTACAGGCAAAGCAGTTTGCAGAGGTCGCCAACGTAAACGGTATCATTTTGACCAAGCTGGACGGCACCGCCAAGGGCGGCATTGCCGTTGCGATCCAGTCAGAGCTGGATATTCCTGTAAAATATATCGGAGTGGGAGAAAGTATCGACGACCTGCAGAAATTTGATGCCGATGCTTTTGTAAACGCCCTGTTTGACACAGGAGAGAAGTAAAATATCCCGCTGCCCGCGGGAATAAAAAATTACGGCAGACGAGGAGGAAGATTATTATGCTTACATTGGAGAGCTTCGAGGAAGCGTCAGAAATTGTTAAAAAAGTAACCCAGGAGACCAAGCTTATCAAAAGCAGCTATTTTTCAGATTTAACAGGAAATAAGGTATTTTTTAAGCCGGAAAATATGCAGCGCACAGGCGCATATAAGGTGCGCGGGGCATATTATAAGATCAGCACCCTCACAGAGGAAGAAAGGGAAAAAGGACTGATAGCCGCATCTGCGGGAAACCATGCCCAGGGAGTCGCTTATGCGGCCCACAGATTCGGGGTAAAGGCAGTGATCGTAATGCCCAATACCACGCCGCTTATTAAAGTAGAAAGAACGAAAAGCTATGGCGCTGAGGTCATTCTTTACGGGGATGTTTATGATGAGGCCTGCGCTTATGCTCTGGATCTTGCGGAAAAAGAGGGTTATACCTTTATCCATCCCTTTGACGATCTGGCAGTGGCCACCGGCCAGGGAACCATTGCCATGGAGATCATCCAGGAACTTCCCCTGGTGGATTATATTCTTGTTCCGGTAGGAGGCGGCGGGCTTGCCACAGGCGTATCTACTCTGGCAAAGCTTTTAAACCCGCATATTAAAGTCATCGGCGTGGAGCCGGGGGGAGCGGCGTGCCTTCGGGCTTCTCTTGCAAAGGGCGAGGTAGTAACTCTTCCCCAGGTAAATACCATTGCGGACGGCACGGCAGTACAGACTCCGGGGGAAAAGATTTTTCCGTATCTTCAGGAAAATCTGGACAGTGTCATTACCGTGGAGGATGATGAACTGATCGTGGCTTTCCTTGATATGGTCGAAAACCATAAGATGATCGTAGAAAATTCCGGGCTTCTGACAGTAGCGGCGCTCCGTCATCTGGATTTTAAGAATAAAAAGGTGGTATCCATCTTAAGCGGCGGAAACATGGATGTGATCACCATGTCCTCTGTAGTACAGCACGGACTGATCCAGCGGGACCGTATCTTTACCGTATCTGTCCTGATCCCGGACAAAGCCGGAGAGTTGGTGCGCGTGGCGACTATTATTGCGGAAAAGCAGGGAAATGTCATCAAGCTTGACCATAACCAGTTTGTCAGCACCAACCGTAATGCGGCAGTGGAATTGAAGATTACCATGGAAGCTTTCGGAACGGAGCATAAGAATGAGATCGTTAAAGCCCTGGAGGATGCGGGCTGCAGGCCGAGGGTTATCCGTACAAGCCTGTAACCGGAGGAAAGCAGATATTCGCATTCCGCTTTGCCGCATGCTTATCTGCCTTCAAATCCATTTCTGTGGGATACATGGGGCGGCTTTGTCTGACGTACAGGATATACAGCAAAAACTTCCGGGAAAAATCCCGGAAGTTTTTTGTAAGAGAATCCTATTATATATTTTTATTATAGGATTCCGGAGAGATTTTGGTTTATTTCACTTCGATCAGCTCATATTCATCTGTTCCCAGTCCGATTTTCTTGGCGTGGGCGATGCTGGTTCTCCAGTTGGTGGTAGGGAACACTGCGCTGAAATGGTCATGGCCTTCATGGTCGGCTTCTGAAAGGCTGGTATTGGCGATGATCGGCTGGGCGTTGACCGCATCCGCGCAGGCAATATCCAGGGCGACCGGGTCAAAGGAAGCGAAAAAGCCCACATCCGGTACGATCGCCGCGTCGTTCTCCCCATGGCAGTCGCAGTACGGGGATACGTCGATGACAAGGCTGATATGGAAATGCGGACGTCCTGACAGTACTGCCTTGGAATATTCCGCGATCTTGCAGTTTAAGATGTCATTGGATTCGTCAGAAGCGGCGCAGACAGCATCTTTGGGACAGACGCCGATGCATCTGCCGCAGCCCACGCATTTATCATGGTCGATACTTGCCTTGCCGTCTGTAAAAAACGGGGCGTCATGGGCGCAGATCTTAGCGCAGCGCTTGCAGCCGATACAAAGCTCCTGGTCAACGTGAGGCTTTCCTGCGCTGTGCATTTCCATTTTGCCTGCGCGGGAGCCGCAGCCCATCCCGATATTTTTCAGGGCGCCGCCGAAGCCGGTTGCCTCATGTCCTTTAAAGTGAGTCAGGGAAATAAAGACGTCGGCGTCCATGATCGCGCGTCCGATCTTTGCCTCTTTTATGTATTCGCCGCCCTCTACCGGGACATACTCTTCATCGGTACCCTTCAATCCGTCGGCAATAATAACATGGCAGCCGGTGGAGAAGGGGGAAAATCCGTTCGTGTAGGCACTGTCCAGGTGATCCAGGGCATTTTTGCGTCCGCCCACATACAGGGTATTACAGTCTGTAAGGAACGGCCTGCCGCCCAGTTCCTTTACCACATCCGCCACTGCTTTTGCGTAATTGGGGCGCAGAAAAGCAAGGTTGCCGGGCTCGCCGAAATGAATTTTGATGGCTGTATATTTCCCGTCAAAGTCGATATTGCCGATCCCTGCCTTTTTGATCAGACGCTCCAATTTGTTCAGAAGACCGTCGTTGAATCCGGTCCGCATATTGGTGTAATAAACTTTTGCTTTTTCCATGCGGTTCATTCCTCCTTGTGGTTCTGTTTTACATTTTACATAATGCTTCACATGAATTTTACATTAATATAAGAAGAATAATACAGGAAGAGGCTAAAATAATCAAGCGGAATCTTAGAACGTGTTTGCAGAAACAGTAACGCCGGGTTTGTAAAAGTTTTTTAACCCGGGAGATAATGCTTGATTTTGTGGACTGCTTGGGGTATATTGAAACTGGTTCCGGCAAAATGGGAACATTGACCAATGTAATGGAGCCGACTGCTGCGATTCACCCAGACAGTTGCAATTTCCAGAGAATATGGAGGATATCTATGAATTCAGAAGACTATAATAAGGCGTATAAAGCCGGGAAAAAGGATTACCAGTCCCGTGTGATGAGAGGGCTTGTGCCTACTCTGAAGGTATTGGATGACATTCTGCCGCCCAGAGGCAATTATTCCGAGGTTCCTCTTGGGCTTGTCCAGATCCCCATGGATCAGATTGTGGGAACAAAGACAGGCGGAAGAAGCAATGCGTTTGCCGGAAATTTCATGCCAATCTTAAGGGAGGACACCGAGTTTGCCCGGAAGTGGGCGGCTTTGTGCAACAGCCATATCACAGAGGGAATCAGGGATCCCATCAAGGCCTATGAATATATGAACGAATTTTACGTGGAAGAAGGAAACAAGCGCGTAAGCGTACTGAAATATTATGACGCGGTTTCCATTCCCGGATATGTAACAAGAATCCTGCCCCGGAGGACAGAAGAAAAACAGAATAAGCTTTACTACGAATTTGTTGATTTTTACAATCTTTCCCAGATAAACTACATCTGGTTTTCCAAGCTTGGAAGCTTTGCAAAGCTGCAGGCCGCAGTGGGGAAAAAGGCACAGGAGGTCTGGACGGACGAGGACAGGATGAATTTCAGTTCCACTTATACCAGATTTACTGTGGAATTTGAAGCGAAGGGCGGCAAAAAGCTGTCCATTACCCCGGGGGACGCCTTTCTGGCGTTTATCACCCTGTACGGCTATGATGAGATCAGCGGGAAAACCTCTAACGAGATCAGGGAGCTGGTAACCAAAAGCTGGGAGGAATTTATGCTGAGGGAGGAAGATGAAGAGATCGAACTGAAGATGGATCCGGGCGAAGAGAAGAAGAAGCTTTTAAACCGTCTCCTGCCCTTAAGCTCCCCGAAGCTGAAGATTGCTTTCATCTACGAAAAGACACCCACCTCTTCCGCATGGACCTATGCCCATGAGCTTGGCCGCCTCCATCTGGAACAGACCTTCCCGGATGAGGTAAGCACCACCTATTATGAAAATGTTACGCAGGAAACAGCCGGGGACGTCATTGACGACGCGATTTTAACAAAGGGCTGCAATATTATTTTTACCACCACTCCGGCCTTTGTACAGGCGAGCGTTAAAGCAGCTATTGCCAATCCGGAGGTCCGTATTTTAAACTGCTCCTTAAATACCTCCCACAGATATATCCGGACATATTATGCGAGGATGCATGAGGCGAAATTCCTGATGGGAGCTATTGCGGGAGCCATGACGGAAAATAACCGTGTGGGTTATATCGCGGATTATCCGATCTTTGGTTCCATTGCCAATATCAATGCTTTTGCGCTGGGCGCGAAAATGATCAACCCAAGAGCAGAGGTCTATCTGGAATGGTCTACTGTGAAGGATGCAGACATTTATGAAAACCTCCGCCAGAATAATGTAAGCGTGGTTTCCGGAAAGGACATGGTGATCCCCGAGGATGCTTCCCGGTATTTCGGTATCTACCGTCTGGAAAACGGTTTTCCGAGAAGCCTTGCCATGCCTCTGTGGCATTGGGGGAAGTTTTATGAAAGGCTGGTCCGCACCATCATGGACGGAGCCTGGAAATACGACGACAGTTCTACCTCTGTAAAGGCGATCAATTACTGGTGGGGAATGTCCTCGGGCGTAGTGGATGTCATCTGTTCCCAGAATCTTCCTATTGGAACGAAACGTCTGGTAGATCTTTTGAAGGATACCATCCGTACCGGAGAGTTTAATCCGTTTTCCGGTATTTTGTATTCACAGACCGGGGTTGTACAGGAGGATCCCAACCGCAGCCTTACTCCTGAAGAGATCGTTACCATGGACTGGCTGGCAGAGAATGTGATCGGGACGATCCCGAAGGCAAAAGAGCTGCAGGAGAATGCAAAGCCGGTAGTATCCCAGCAGGGCGTGAAAGCACCGGCTGCTGAAGAGTAAGGGAAATGTCGGCGGCCGTTTATCAGGCGGTACCGTACATAAACCTGAATAGCTGCAATCAAACCACCAGTTGAACCGGTGGTTGTTGACTTAGCTGCATTTACTCAGGAAGGATTTTAAAATAAATGAAAATACTCGCAATAGCAGATGAAGAGTCCAGATATCTGTGGGATTTTTTTGAAAAAAGTAAGCTGGAGGGAATTGACCTGATCATTTCCTGCGGGGATCTGGATCCCCATTATCTGTCATTTCTTGCAACGCTGACTTCGATTCCTGTACTGTATGTACATGGAAACCACGATGCCAAATACGAGAAAGTACCGCCGGAAGGGTGTATTTGTATTGAAGATACCATTTATGTTCATGAGGGAGTCCGTATTCTCGGCCTGGGCGGTTCCATGAGGTACCGCCCGGGGGAACATCAATATACGGACCGGGAGATGAACCGGAGGGTCCGGAAGCTGTGGCCGAAGCTTTTGTGGCACCACGGATTTGATATTTTAGTAACTCATGCGCCCGCGTATCAGCTCAATGACGGCAGAGACTTACCCCACCAGGGCTTTAAGGCGTTCCTGAAGCTGATCGAGAAATACAAGCCGAAGTTTTTCCTTCACGGACATGTGCATATGTCCTACGGAAGAGAACATAAGCGTTACGACAAATATCAGGACACGCATGTGATCAATGCTTTTGAGCGGTGCATTTTTGAATTTGAGGATGATGACCCCAAGAATCACCTGACCCGCTGATAACAGCAAGTATTAAGAAATATATTAAGAAAAAACAGCAGGTGTCAAGAAAAAACACTTGACAGACATCAGGAAATACGTTATGATAGCCAAGGTAACATCAGATGGAGACAGAATAAGTATGGAAAAATTTGTAGAACAGGCTCTGTTATATGATTTTTACGGAGAGCTTCTCACGAAGCGCCAGCAGCAGGTATATGAGAGCGTGGTCCTGGAGGATTATTCCCTCAGTGAGGTGGCGGAGGAATTGGAGATCAGCCGTCAGGGCGTACATGATATGATCAAGCGCTGCAACAGGATTCTTGAGGACTATGAGAACAAGCTTCATCTGGTTGAGAAATTCCTGAATATCCGCCGTCAGGTACAGAGGATACACAGCCTGGCAGGACAGTATCAGGCACGGGAGATCGAAGAAATCTCCAAAGAGATATTAGAGGAGTTATAATACATGGCATTTGAAAGCTTGACTGAAAAATTACAAAATGTATTCAAAAAGCTGAGAAGCAAGGGACGTCTGACAGAAGAGGATGTTAAGGTCGCCCTTAAGGAAGTCAAGATGGCTCTTCTGGAAGCGGACGTTAATTTTAAGGTGGTGAAGCAGTTCACCAAGTCCGTACAGGAGCGGGCGGTAGGCCAGGACGTAATGAACGGGCTGAATCCGGGCCAGATGGTGATCAAGATCGTAAACGACGAGCTTGTAAGCCTGATGGGCAGCGAGACTACCGAGCTTCCTATTAAGCCGGGCAATGACATTACTGTTCTGATGATGGCAGGCCTGCAGGGCGCAGGTAAGACCACAACCGCCGCCAAGCTTGCAGGGAAGCTGAAATCCAAGGGTAAACGGCCTCTTTTAGTTGCCTGTGACGTCTACCGTCCGGCTGCGATCACGCAGCTTCAGGTAAACGGTGAGAAGCAGGGCGTGGAGGTGTTCTCCATGGGTGATAAGCAGAGTCCTGTGAATATCGCCAGGGCAGCAGTAGAGTATGCCAGGGCGCATCAGCTGAATGTTGTGATGATCGATACGGCAGGCCGTCTCCACATCGATGAAAATATGATGCAGGAGCTTGCAGATATAAAAGAAAACGTTCACGTAGACGCCACGCTTTTAGTGGTGGATGCCATGACCGGACAGGATGCGGTAAACGTCGCCAAAACCTTTACGGATAAGGTCGGCATCGACGGAGTGATCCTTACCAAGATGGATGGCGACACCAGAGGCGGCGCGGCCCTTTCCATTAAGGCGGTTACAGGTAAGCCAATCTACTATGTGGGCATGGGTGAGAAGCTTTCGGATCTGGAGCAGTTCTATCCGGAGCGTATGGCATCCCGGATCCTTGGAATGGGAGACGTCATGAGCCTGATCGAGAAGGTGGAAGCCTCTGTAGACCAGGAGCAGGCCCAGGAGATGCAGAAGAAGTTAAAGAAGATGGATTTCGACTTTAACGATTATCTCACCAGTATGGAACAGATGAACAAAATGGGAGGCATCGGAAGTATCCTGAATATGCTGCCGGGGATCGGCGGCAAGATGAAGGATATCGAAGGTATGATCGATGAAAAGGCTCTGGACAGAACCAAGTCCATTATCCTTTCCATGACTCCTAAGGAGCGCAGCAACCCGGGTATCCTGAACGTATCCCGTAAGAACCGCATCGCAAAGGGCGCAGGCGTGGATATTTCAGAGGTGAACCGTCTTGTGAAGCAGTTTGAGCAGAGCAAGAAGATGATGAAACAAATGCCTGGTCTTGCAGGCGGTAAAGCTGGTAAAAGAGGCGGCTTCAAGCTTCCTTTTTAAATATAAAAATTAATTTAAACAAATACATGGAGGAAAACAAAATGGCAGTTAAAATCAGATTAAGAAGAATGGGACAGAAAAAAGCACCTTACTATAGAATCGTCGTTGCAGATTCCCGCAGCAAACGTGACGGAAGATGCATCGAAGAGATCGGAACCTATGATCCCAACATCGAGCCAAGCGCATACAAGGTAGACGAGGAAGCTGCAAAGAAATGGCTCGCAGCAGGTGCACAGCCTACAGAGGTTGTCGCAAGAATCTTCAAGGCAGCCGGCATTGAAAAATAATTGGAATACCGGACTGGTATTTCTGTGGGGTCCCTTACAGGGCCAATACGGGGAGGCATGTAATGAAAGAATTAGTTGAAGTAATTGCAAAATCTCTTGTGGAAAATCCGGATGAGGTAGTCGTTACAGAAACCGAGAAAGAAGACGCAGTCATTATCGAATTGAAGGTTGGTCCTGCTGATATGGGCAAGGTTATCGGCCGGCAGGGCAGAATCGCCAAGGCTATCCGTACGGTAGTTAAGGCAGCTTCTTCAAAGAGCAGCAAAAAAGTGATTGTAGATATTCTGCAATAATTAAGAGATCAGGAGCTGTGGATACCATGGCTCCTGATTTTGTGGAATACAGAGATTTTTTACAGAACGGGGTATTTTATTATGGAAGATTTATTAAAGGTAGGTGTGATCACAACCACCCACGGCGTCCGCGGAGAAGTGAAGGTGTTTCCCACCACGGATAATGCGGAACGCTTTCTTGATCTGGATTATGTGCTTCTGGATACCGGAAAGGAGCTTCGCAGGCTGGATATCCGGAACGTAAGATTCTTTAAGAACCTTGCGATCCTGAAATTTAAAGGAATCGACAATATTAACGATATTGAAATGTACAAGGGAAGGGATCTTTGGATCCCCCGTGAGGAAGGCCAGGAGCTCGGTGAGAATGAATACTACATTGCAGACCTTCTGGATATGGAAGTGGTGCTTGAGGACGGAAGCAAATTTGGCATCCTCAAAGACGTTATGGAGACGGGGGCCAATGATGTCTATGTGGTGGAAACCACGGACGGAAGAGAGGTCCTGCTTCCTGCTATCAGTGAATGCATCAGGGATGTAAATCCTGAAGAAAATAAAATGACCGTACATTTGATGAAGGGGCTTTTGTAAATGAATTTTCATGTATTGACCTTATTTCCGGAAATGATCCTTCAGGGAATGAATACCAGTATCATCGGGCGGGCCATTGCTAACGGATATCTCTCCCTTGAAGCGGTCAATATCCGGGATTATGCCTTTAACAAGCACCAGAAGGTGGATGATTATCCCTATGGCGGGGGAGCGGGAATGCTGATGCAGGCAGAGCCTGTCTATCTGGCGTGGGAAGCTGTGGCCAGACGCATCGGCCGCAGGCCCCGGGTAGTCTATCTTACGCCTCAGGGAAGCGTGTTTAACCAGAGTATGGCACGGGAAATGGCCAAGGAAGAGGATCTGGTCTTTTTGTGCGGTCACTATGAAGGGATCGATGAGCGTGTTCTGGAAGAGATCGTGACGGATTATGTTTCTATCGGGGATTACGTGCTGACAGGGGGAGAGCTTCCCGCCATGGTGATGATGGACTCTGTTGCCCGCATGGTGCCGGGTGTTTTGAGCAACCATGAATCCGGGGAGACCGAATCCTTTGCCGGGAATCTTCTGGAATATCCCCAGTACAGCCGTCCGGAGGAATGGCACGGTAAAAAGGTTCCGGAGGTGCTGCTGTCAGGACATCATGCCAATATTGAAAAATGGCGCCGGGAACAGTCGATCCTCCGCACCGCCAAACGTCGCCCGGATCTTCTGAAAAAAGCAGAGCTGACAAACAAAGAATGGAACGAGATACGTCAGTGGAAGAAGCAGCAGAAAACTGATGCCGATCAGGAATGAAATAAAAGGAGTTTTGTTATGAAAACAGCGGATTTTTATTATGATCTTCCTCAGGAGCTGATCGCGCAGGACCCTCTTGAGGACAGAAGCGCATCCAGGCTTCTGCATTTGTCTCTTGAGGACGGAAGCATAGAGCACCGTCATTTTACGGATATTCTGGAATATCTGCAAAAGGGAGACTGCCTGGTTATCAATGATACGAAGGTTATTCCCGCACGTCTGTACGGACATAAAGAGGAAACAGGAGCCGTTATTGAAATCCTGCTCCTGAAAAGAAAAGAAAAGGATATCTGGGAATGTCTGGTAAAACCCGGCAAAAAGGCACGTTCGGGCGCGAGGATCAGCTTTGGGGACGGCATCTTAAAGGGAGAAATCCTTAAGGTGGCGGAGGACGGCAACCGTATGATCCGGTTTGAATACGAGGGTATTTTTGAAGAGATTCTGGACAGGCTGGGGGAGATGCCTCTGCCTCCCTATATTACCCACAAGCTTCAGGACAAAAACCGTTACCAGACCGTATATGCCAAACATGAAGGCTCTGCGGCAGCGCCCACGGCAGGTCTGCATTTTACCAGGGAACTTCTTGATAAGGTAAAGGAAAAGGGCGTAAATATTGCCCATGTGACGCTCCATGTAGGCCTTGGAACCTTCCGTCCGGTGAAGGTGGACGATGTGGAGCAGCACCACATGCATTCGGAATTTTATGTAGTGGAAGAGGATCAGGCAAAGCTTGTGAACGATACAAAGAAAAACGGCGGAAGAGTGGTCGCCGTGGGAACCACAAGCTGCCGTACTCTGGAAGCGGCGTCAGGAGAGGATGGAATCCTTCGTGCCGGAAGCGGCTGGACAGATATTTTTATCTATCCGGGCTATCATTTTAAAATGATCGACGGCCTGATCACAAATTTCCACCTGCCGGAATCCACGCTTCTTATGCTGGTATCGGCCCTTGCCGGAAAAGAGAACATCATGAGGGCTTACGAGGAAGCAGTAAAGGAACGGTACAGATTTTTTTCGTTTGGCGACGCCACGCTGTTACTTTGAACAAGGAGGACATATGTATCTGCTGTACTTTATATTATGGATTGTTTTCAACGGGAATTTTACCCTGGAAATCTGCCTGTTCGGTATTGTGATCGCCGCAGCGGTATTCGCCTTTACCTGTAAATTTATGGATTACAGTATTCAGAAAGAAATAGCGAATATTAAAAAAATCCCGAAGTTTTTCCGGTATGTCTGTGTTCTTGTTATTGAAATCGTGAAGGCGAACTTTGCGGTCATCCATTTGATCCTGTCAGAAAAAGAAGAGATACAGCCTGCGCTGGTAAGCTTTAAATCTGATATGAAAACAGCTTCGGGAAAGGCGTTTCTGGCAAATGCCATTACCCTTACCCCGGGAACGATCACCGTATCTCTGGAGGATTCGGAGTATGTGGTCCACTGTCTGGATGAGGATCTTGCCGTCGGCATGGCGGATTCTGCCTTTGTAAACATGCTGGATGAGCTTGAAGGCAAGCCGCCGCTAGGCCCGCGCTCATGAGCATGCGGCAGAGCGGAATGCGAATGCCTGATCCGTTTTACAAATAGAGAAGGAGGAAATAAGGATGCATAGCGGAATTCCTGTTTTAGAACGGGCCTATGAGATACTTTTTACAGGGGCGCTGATCTTTCTGGCCATTATGGTGGTCCTGTGCCTGATCCGCGCCATTATCGGTCCCCGTATCGCAGACCGTATCGTATCGGTAAATATGATGAGCACGATGGTCCTTGTTATGATCGGTATCCTGGCATTAATGCTCAATGAAGGATATCTTGTGGATATCTGCCTGATCTATGCCATGATAAGCTTTCTGGCCGTAGTGGTCCTGACCAAGGTATATCTGGGCGTATACCGGGAAAAGAAAGAAAAGGAGGAGAAAGAGCATGGCAGTGATTGAATGGATCCGTTTTCTGGCAGGGGCCGCCTTTCTTTTGTTCGGGCTGGGCATTTTTGTGATCGAGATGATCGGCGTTTTCCGATTCAATTATGTACTGAACAGAATGCATGCGGCCGCCATGGGGGATACCCTTGGGATCGGCTTTTCCCTGGTGGGGCTTATTATTATGTGCGGCTTTAGCTTTACCTCTTTAAAGCTGTTCTTTGTGGTGGTGTTTCTCTGGTTTTCGTCCCCTGCTTCCTCACATCTGATCGCCAGGCTGGAGGTTTCTACAGACGAAGAACAGGAAAAGCATTACCGCACCGTCCCTTTAAAGGAACTGGAACAGGAAAAGCAGAGGGAAAAGACAGGAGAGGAGGCCTGACATGCAGATATTCACTTATATTTTACTTGGATTTCTGGTGGTATGCGCCATATCCGTAAGCCTGTCCAAAAATCTTCTGAATTCTATTTTGATCTTTATGTCCTACAGCCTGATCATGTCTGTGATCTGGATCCTTCTGGAATCTCCGGATCTTGCGATCACAGAAGCCGCGGTAGGGGCGGGGATCACCAGCATTTTGTTTTTTATTACACTGAAAAAGATCCATGCGATCGTGGAAACGGATAAAGACGAAGAAGCGGCGGATACAGAAGCACTGACAGCCGACGAAAAGACGGCGGCCGTATCAGGGCAGGCCGCGGAATTATCGGAAACAGGACAGGGGGAGAAAAAGGATGAGTAAAAAAGTACCGGAAGAAAAATACAAAAAAACGCTGTCCAGCCGTCTTGAAGAGTGGTTTTATGGTACCCGCGATCCTTTTTTGGATACCTTGAATATGAAACCGCAGAAACCTTTTACTGAGGATCGGCAGACGGTAAAGAAGAGGACAGAGGAAAAGAAAAAAATATTTGAGCGCATTTACGACCTGAACAGCAATAAGGAGGTGCGGATCTTCCGTGTGTCTTACAGAGTATTCAGCGTGCTTTTCTGTCTGTTTCTGGTGTTTATGCTGCTCAGCGCGGTATCCCATCTGCCGCCCTACGGAAACGCGTCTAATCCTGTAAATAATGAGGTGTCCCGCCGGTATATTGAAAACGGCTTGCAGGAAACGGGAGCAGTGAATATTGTCACGGGAATGATCCTGGACTACCGTGCCTTTGATACCCTGGGAGAATCCCATGTACTGTTTATCGCAACCTGTACGGTACTGATCCTTCTGCGCATCGACGATAAGAAAAAGGGCTATGACGGCTATAAAATGGAAAACGACCGTATCCACGAGCCGAAAAATGACGTGATCCTTCAGACAGTAGCCAGGATTCTGGTCCCGCCGATTTTTATATTCGGCATTTATATTATTCTCGGAGGCCATCTGGGGCCGGGAGGCGGCTTTTCCGGAGGCGCTGTGATCGGCGCGGGACTGATCTTATATCTGAATGCCTTTGGCTTTGCCAAAACCGAGCGGTTCTTTAATCAGAAAACCTACAAGAGGCTGAGCTTCTGTGCTTTGGGGTGCTATTGCCTTGCCAAGAGCTATTCCTTTTTCACCGGGGCCAATCACATAGAAAGCGTGATCCCTCTTGGAACGCCGGGCGCGATCTTAAGCAGCGGACTGATTCTTATTTTGAATATCTGCGTAGGGGTTGTGGTGGCCGGTACTATGTACACCTTTTACGTTATGTTCAGAAAAGGAGGGTATTGATATGGATTTTTCAAACCTTCTGAATAACTATGGAGAAGCGGTTTCCATGATCCTTTTCGGAATCGGCTTTTCCAATCTGCTTCTGCAGAAAAACCTGATCAAGAAGATCATCGGCTTTAATATCATGGATACGGCCGTATACCTGTTCCTTGCCCTGAAAGGCTACGTGGCAGGACGTAAGGCCCCCATTGTCGTCGACGGGGTACAGAGTGTGGAGGCATACATTAACCCGATTCCAAGCGGGCTGGTGCTCACAGGCATTGTTGTTTCCGTATCTGTGACTGCGCTGATGCTTTCTCTGACCATCCGCCTGTACCGCAGGTATCATACGCTGGATCTTGACGAGATATCCACCCGGCTGAAAAGGGAGGGATTGTGATGCAGTTTGTACAGAATTTTCCGTTTATCACCATCATTCTCTCTCTGTTTTCCGGCCCTCTTTCCTCTGTTATCAGCGGAAAAAAGGCGAAATGGTTAAATCTGGCTGTCATTTCTGTTATCGGGATCATGTCGGCCGCCGTACTTGCATTTACCATACGTTCCGGTGAATCCTATGTTTATATGATGGGTCATTTTCCGGCGCCATGGGGAAACGAAATCCGCGTGGGTATTCTGGAAGCGGCCATGGCAGTCTTTTTCTGCATTATCATGCTGCTGAGTATGATGGGCGGGCAGTATGAAAGAGAGCGGGAGCTGGAGGAATCCAAATCCAACCTGTATTATGTTATGGTAAATCTCCTGCTCTGTTCTTTGCTGGCGCTGATCTATACCAACGACCTTTTTACCGCTTATGTATTTGTGGAGATCAACACGATTTCCGCCTGCGGGCTGATTATGATCAAACAAAACGGGCGGACCATTGAGGCTGCCGCCAGATATATGATCATGAGCCTTCTGGGCTCCGGACTTCTGCTTCTTGGGATCTGCTTTTTATATGATCTGACAGGCCATCTTCTGATGAGCAATATTCAGGAGCAGGTGCAGCTTCTGGCTCAGACGGGGGAATACCACATTCCTCTGCTGGTGTCCCTTGGCCTGATGTCTGTGGGACTGGCCATCAAAAGCGCGCTGTTTCCATTCCATACATGGCTTCCGGATGCTTATGGATATTCCACCCTGTCCTCCGCGGCTATTTTATCCTCGCTGGTTTCCAAGGGATATATTTTCCTTTTGGTAAAGATTTTTTACCGTGTGGTGGGATTTGATATCGTGCGTGACAGCAAAGTTATCAATGTCCTGTTTGTATTCGGTATTGCAGGTATGATCATGGGATCCGTGGACGCCATCCGCGAAAACAATATCCGGAGGATGATCGCTTATTCCTCTGTGGCGCAGATCGGTTATATCTATATGGGCTTCGGCCTTGGAACGGCAGCCGGGGTAACGGCAAGCATTTACCATGTCGTTTCCCATGCGGCGACAAAATCTCTTCTGTTTGTGGCAGCCTCCGGAATTACGGACGCCTCCGGGGACAGTACGGATTTTTTTGACCTGACAGGAGCCGGATACCGTAACAAGCTGGCGGGAGTCGCCTTTACCGTGGGTTCCTTGTCCATGGTGGGCATCCCCATGTTTTCCGGATTTATTTCCAAGCTTTTGTTTGCCCAGGCAGCGGTGGCAAGCCCGAATAAATCCATCCCCACGTTGATCGCGCTGGCGATCAGCACCATCCTGAATGCGGTCTACTTTATGAAAACCGTGATCCGTCTTTACACGCCTGAAAAGAAAGCGGTGATAGAAAGAAAGAATTTCAGAACCATCACCATGAGGGAAGAGCCGGTGAAATCCGCAGCCCTGGTTTTCTTTATTATTTTAAATCTGCTGCTGGGACTGTCTTCCGATCCTGTTATGGAACTGATCAGAAACGGTCTTGAGATGTTTTCATAGGAGGACAGAAACATGAATGGTTGGATTTTGCTTCCGGTATTTCTGCCGGCGGCAGCCGGAATACTTCTGCTGGCATCCTCTTTCCGTGAGCACCTGAAGAATCCGGAAAAGGGACAGAGTACAGATAAAGTACAGCCGGACAGGGACAGTCTTAGAAAGCTTCACATGTTTGTGGGAGCCGTGCTTATCATTTCCGCGGCTATTGCGGTTTTGGCCGGGGTAAGCGGGGAGCACAGCGTCACGCTTTTTTATCTGATGGAAAATATTCCTGTTTATTTCAGGATCGACAACATAGGCCGGCTTTTTTCCATTACTACGAGTATTGTCTGGGTTCTGGCGGGTTTTTATGCCTTTGTTTATATGGAGCATGAGGGGGAGGAAAAGAGGTTTTTCGGCTTTTATCTGTTGGTGTACGGAATCCTCATGGCTTTGGATTTTGCAGGAAACCTTGTGACCCTGTACTTTTTCTACGAGCTGATGACGCTGGCTTCCATGCCCATGGTTTTGCATAACGGCTCCAAAGAAGCGATCATGGCGGCGCTGAAGTACCTGTTTTATTCCATGTGCGGAGCCTATCTGGGATTATTTGGGATTTTCTTTTTGTACCGTTACTGCGATACGCTGGCCTTCCTGCCGGGAGGGAACCTGAACCCTTCGCTGGTTCAGGGACATGAGACGATTTTGCTGATCGCGGTATTCTGTATGCTGGTGGGCTTTGGCGCAAAGGCGGGCATGCTGCCCCTTCACGCGTGGCTTCCCGCCGCCCATCCCGTAGCTCCGTCTCCGGCTTCCGCGGTATTGTCGGGCATTATCGTCAAGTCGGGTGTGCTTGCGGCAGTCCGGACGGTCTACTATGTGGTGGGAACAGAGTTCCTGCGGGGAACCTGGGTGCAGACAGCATGGATCGTTTTAACGCTTCTGACGGTCTTTATGGGTTCTATGCTGGCCTTTCGGGAGCCTGTTTTTAAGAAGCGTCTGGCATATTCCACGGTCAGCCAGGTATCGTATATTTTGTTCGGGCTTGCCCTGATGGAGCCGTCCGCTATGACAGGGGCGCTTTTGCATACGGTATTTCATGCCTTTATCAAGTGCGGGCTTTTTCTGACGGCCGGGGCGTTTATTTTTAAATGCCATAAGACAAGAGTTGACGAGCTTAAGGGAATCGGCAAAGAAATGCCTGTGACACTCTGGTGCTATGCCTTTTCGTCCCTTGCCCTTATCGGAATCCCTCCTGCCAGCGGCTTTGTGAGCAAATGGTATCTTGCTCAGGGCGCTTTGGACGCAAACGTGGGAGTATTCCGCTATCTGGGTCCCGCGGTGCTTTTGATAAGCGCGCTTCTTACGGCAGGATATCTGCTTCCTGTTGCCATGCAGGGATTTTTCCCCGGAAGGGAAGCGGGGAAAGATGTACAGGCAGCTAAAAGTACAGCACAGACAGGATCCGACGGAAAATCAGGAAGGATGCGGCAGACGGCTGTTCAGGCAAAAAAATCAGAGCCTGCTGTGGGAATGCTTCTCCCTTTGATCATCCTGGCGGCTCTTTCCGTACTCCTTGGAATTCTGCCGAATCCGCTTATTGATTTTATCAGCCGGACTGTTTCCGGCTTAATGTAGAAAGGGGGAGAAGTAATGAATGCAGGTATTATGGTAGCGGTGGTGCTTCTTCCGGTTTTCGGAGGGGCGTTGATTCCCATACTCCCCTTTAAAAAGCGCGTACACATGGCTGTTTACGTGGAGACACTGGTCCTGGTAAATTCTCTCCTGATACTGGCTATGCTTTTAAACCGGCCTTCTGAGGCGTTTGTGCTGTTCCGTTTTACCGGGAACCTGAGCGTCAGTTTCCGGCTGGACGGGCTTGGAACGGTGTTTCTGGCAATCCTTTCCGCACTGTGGCCTCTTGCGGTCTTATATTCCTTTGAATATATGAAGCACGAGGGCCATGAGAAATATTTCTTTATGTTTTATGTGATCACCTTTGGCGTGACCGTGGGCATTGCCCTGGCAGAAGATATCCTGACCATGTATTTCTTTTACGAAATGCTGACTCTTGTGACCCTTCCTCTTGTGATGCACACCCTGAAAAGAGAGGCGATCCTGGCGGCGCGTACTTATTTGTATTATTCTCTCGGCGGCGCGGCGTTTGCCTTTATCGGAATGATCTTCATCCTGACCTACGGAACCACTCTGGACTTTGTACCGGGCGGAGTTCTTGATCCGGCGCAGATAGGAGATAAGACAAATGTACTGCTGCTGGTTTATGTGATGTGCGTCTGCGGCTTCAGTGTAAAGGCTGCCATGTGGCCCTTCTCTTCCTGGCTTCCCAAGGCAGGCGCGGCGCCCACTCCTGTGACGGCGCTGCTCCATGCAGTGGCAGTGGTAAAGGCAGGGGCCTTTGCGGTCATGCGCGTGACCTACTACAGCTTTGGGACAGACCTTCTGCGGGGAACCTGGGCACAGAAGACAGTGCTGACGCTTACGATCATTACCATTGTATACGGCTGCAGCCGCGCATTAAAGGAAACTCATATCAAACGGCGGCTGGCGTGGTCTACGGTCAGCAACCTTTCGTATATCCTGTTCGGCACTGCGCTGATGACGCCCCTCGGCCTCGCGGGAGCCTTAAGCCATATGATCGCGCATGCAATCATGAAAATCTGCGCGTTCTTCTGCGCGGGGGCTGTTATTTATAAAACGGGACGCAATTATATCCATGAGTTGGACGGTTTTGGGAGAAAGATGCCGAAGGTATTTACTGCCTTTACCATATCCGGTCTGGCGCTGATGGGCGTGCCCGGGCTTTGCGGCTTTATCGGCAAATGGAATCTGGCAAAGGCCGCTGTGGAAAGTGAAACGGTCCTCGGGTATATCGGAGTGGCCGCTCTGCTGGTTTCCGCGATTCTGACGGCTATTTACATGCTGTCGGTTTCCGTGAGGGCATTTTTCCCGGGAAAGGATTTTGATTACAATACCATTGCGGATGTAAAAGATCCCAATTGGATGATGATCCTGCCGTTATACCTGTTCGTCGCGGCCATGTTCTTTTTGGGACTGCATTCCCAGCCGGTGATTCATGCGTTGGAATCGGTGGTTTCGGTAATAAAATAGGAGGGAGGAAGAGAAGATGAATGAATTATTGGCAGTACTTGTGTTTTTTCCATTTATTGGCGGACTCCTTTCCTATACGATCGGAAGGAAAAATGAAAGCCTGAGAGATTACGCGGCAAAAACAGTGACGGTTGCCGAGTTTATTCTGGCGGCAGGTATTGCGCTCTGTTATCGGGGAAGCCTTGGCAGTCCAGTTCTTGCGCAGATAAGGCTGCCTGAAATCTGCGGCTTCGGGCTGCATTTTACACTGGACGGCTTCCGGGTGATCTACGGGCTGATCGCCGCTCTCATGTGGATGATGGTGACGCTGCTGTCCGAAGAGTATTTTCTCCATCACCAAAACAGGAACCGTTTTTATCTGTTTTTGCTGCTGACCCTTGGCGCGACTATGGGGGTGTTTTTGTCGGCAGACCTGTTTACAACCTTCATATTCTTTGAGATCATGTCCTTTACCTCCTATGTCTGGGTTGCCCAGGAGGAAAATGAACCGTCCCTTGAGGCTGCGGCAACGTATCTGGCAGTGGCGGTGATCGGAGGACTTGTGATGCTCATGGGAATTTTTATTCTCTATCACGAGCTTGGAACACTGGAAATTTCGCAGCTTTTCACTCTTGCCGAAGCATATCCGGATAAAGGGCTGCTCTATGCGGCGGGCGCGTGTATGCTGGTGGGCTTTGGCGCAAAGGCGGGCGCTTTTCCTCTGCATATCTGGCTTCCCAAGGCACATCCGGTGGCTCCTGCCCCGGCAAGTGCGCTTCTGTCCGGTATTTTGACAAAAACCGGTATTTTCGGGATTCTTCTTATCAGCGGAAATCTGTTCCTGCATGACGGGGCATGGGGAAGCCTGATATTGGGAATCGGCGTGCTCACCATGTTCGGAGGCGCTTTGCTTGCGGTCTTTTCCATTGATCTGAAAAGAACCCTTGCCTGCTCATCCATGTCGCAGATCGGATTTATTCTTGTGGGAATCGGGATGCAGGGACTTCTGGGGGAGGAAAATGCCCTGGCAGTTCACGGAACCATGCTGCACATGATCAATCATTCCCTGATCAAGCTGGTTCTGTTTATGGCGGCGGGCGTCGTTTTTATGAACAGCCATGCGTTAGATTTAAATGAGATCAGAGGCTTCGGACGGAAAAAACCTCTTTTAAAAGGTATCTTCCTGGTAGGCGCGCTGGCCATCGGCGGCATTCCGTTTTTCGGCGGCTATGTCAGCAAGACGCTGCTTCATGAGAGTATCCTGGAATACGGTTCCGGCTGGCTGATCCGTGCAGTAGAATATATCTTCCTGTTCAGCGGCGGGCTGACTGTGGCATATATGACGAAACTGTTTGCCGCGATCTTTATAGAAAAGAACCCAAACGGCGAGCTGCAGCGTAAATATGACCATATGAAAAAGTATATGAACCCGCAGAGCACCGCGGCGCTGGCGGGCAGCGCGGGAATCCTGCTGATCTGGGGACTGTTCCCCCACAGTATTATGGATAAGGCGGCGGAAGCGGGACAGGGGCTTGTGCATCTGGAACAGGCAGGCCATAGGGTCGCTTATTTCAGCATGGAGAATCTGTCCGGCGCACTGATATCCGTGTGCATCGGCGCATTGGTGTACTTTGTGGTGATCCGGGGCTTCCTGATGAAAAAATCCTCAAAAGGAACCGCCGTTTATATCAACCCGTGGCCCCAATGGCTTGATATGGAAAATCTCATCTACCGTCCGGTCTTGCTTCATTTCCTTCCGTTTATCTGCAGAATTGCCTGCAGGATCATGGACAGCTTTGTGGATATGGCGGTTGTGGTATTACGAAAGACTATTTACAAAGACAGCCCGTTGCCCCATGAACGTCCGGAAGGCAACGCTTATACGGAGACAGCGGGAAGAATCCTGAACTTCCTTCTGCGTCCCCGCCGACGTAAGGGAGAGGACGCCCCCAAGAAGGATTATGTGCATATTCTGGCAGTCCGCAACGAGGTCTTTAAGGAAACCAACAAGATCATCCAGCGGAGCCTGTCCTTCGGCCTGATGCTGTTCGGAATCGGCCTGTGCCTGACATTGATCTATATCATCTGGCTGTAATGTAAAAGAGAAAGAGTGTTTATTCCCATTTATTTTAAGAAAAAGTGCAGCAGCTTATTATTCTTTTCTGTATATGGCTGGTATCTCATAGGGAGATCCAGCCATGTTTTTTTATCCACGATACTTTTATAGTGGGAGAAAGTGCGAAAACCGTCGATGCCGTGATAAGCGCCCATTCCGCTTTCGCCAAAGCCGCCGAAGCCCATTTCGCTGGTGGCAAGATGAATAATCGTATCATTGACGCAGCCTCCGCCGAAGCTGCATCGCGATGTTACTTTTCTGGCGGCTGTTTTGTCACTTGTAAAAATATAAAGGGCCAGAGGATGCGCCATGGAATTGATTTTACCGATTGCCTGGCCCAAAGAATCATAGGTCAGGACCGGAAGGATGGGACCGAAAATTTCCTCCTGCATCACCTTATCCTCAAAGGTCACAAAATCCATGATAGTGGGTTCGATCTTCAGGGCCTTCGGATCCGTCCTGCCTCCGCAGATAACCTTATCCCGGTCTATGAGCCCGGAAATTCTGTTGAAATGCTTCTCGTTGATGATCTTTCCGTAATCCTTATTGGCAAGGGGATTTTCCCCAAACTGTATTTGTGTCTGTTTCTTAAGTTCTTCTATAAGAGCGTCTTTAACAGATTTATCACAATAAATATAGTCCGGGGCGACGCAGGTCTGTCCGCAGTTTAAAAACTTGCCGAAAACGATCCGTCTTGCCGCAAGCGGGATATCCGCGCTTTTTTCTACAATACAGGGACTTTTGCCGCCAAGCTCCAGGGTTACGGGAGTCAGATGTTCCGAAGCATGTCTCATGACCTCTTTTCCGACGCTCTGGCTTCCTGTAAAGAAAATATAATCAAAATGTCCCTTCAGCAGACTGGTATTTTCTTCCCGCCCTCCGGTAACGACCGACACGTACGGTTCCTCAAAACATATCTTAATAATTTTCTTAATGATTTCGCCGGTAAAGGGAGAATAGGCGCTCGGCTTTAAAACAACTGTGTTTCCGGCGGCAATGGCATCCACAAGCGGATCAATGGCAAGGAGAAAAGGATAATTCCACGGACTCATGATCAGCACCGTCCCATATGGGGAAGGCTTGCGGAAGCTTCTGGAAGGAAACTGGGCGAGGGGAGTGCGTACAGTTTTTTCTCTTACAAAAGAGCGGATGTGTTTCAGCATATAATTGATTTCGCTGAGAACAAGCCCGGTTTCACACATATAAGCCTCAAAGCTGCTTTTTCCCAGATCTTTTTGAAGGGCGTCGTTGATCTCGGCTTCATGCTGCAGGATACATGCCTTAAGCTTTTTTAAAGCATGTATCCTGTAATTCACATCCAGAGTCGCTCCGGTATAAAAAAATTCCCGCTGTTGTTCTATGATTATTTTAATTTCCTCCTGAGTCACCCTTATCAGCCTCCTTTACAGAGCGTGTTTGAAAATTCATTCCAGCAATCTGCATCCCCCGCTATGCGATCTGCGTTCAAATATCCGTTACGGCACATAGTGGATCCTTGTTTCATCATATCTGTCCTGCTGCTTTTTCTGTTCTGCCGGATAGCCGCAGGCAATAAAACAAAAGGCATACAAATGTTCCGGAAGTCCCAATACCTTTTTGGCGGCGGCCATCCTCTCTTCTCGCGGGGCTATCCCGATCCATACTGCGCCAAGTCCCAATGTATCTGCTTCCAAAAGCAGATTCTCCGTTGCCGCGCTGCAGTCGATCTGCGCATATTCCGGTGACCGGCAGTCTTTCCGGCAGCACATTACGATCCCAAGGGGCGCCCTGCGGAGCATACCTGCATATGGGCTGCATTCTGCCAGTTCATTTAACGTATTCCGGTTCTTTACCACATACATTTCCCATGGCTGCTGGTTTTGGGCGGACGGCGCTGCCATCGCCGCACGCAGAAGCATCTTTACCTTGCTGTCTTCAACTGCCTGCTCCGTAAATTTGCGAATACTGGTTCTGTGAAAAATTGCATCCATTTTTTCTGCCTCCTTTATTGTAAAGATAAAATATGACTTTGGAACTCTGGTATCATATTATATTATGGACTTGAAATTGTCAATTCCCGATGCCCCTTCCGGAAAGCCTATAATATATGACGTGTGTAAATAATAGCCAAAAAGTCAAAATAGTACAAAAATTCGTCAGAATATCATTAGCGTTTTCTAAAAGAACTCATTATAATAAAGTCATGATCAAAAAGCTAAGAAATACTGGGAGGTATGCATAAAATGGAAAAAAGATGGTGGAAGGAAAGCGTTGTTTATCAGATCTATCCCCGCAGCTTTAACGACAGCAACGGCGACGGGATCGGAGATTTAAACGGCATCACGGAGAAGCTGGATTATCTTAAGGAGCTTGGGATCGATGTGATCTGGCTGTCTCCGGTTTATCAGTCTCCTAATGATGATAACGGATATGATATCAGCGACTATCAGGCGATCATGGAAGAATTCGGAACCATGGAGGACTTTGACCGTCTGCTGGCGGCAGCTCACGACCGTGGGATCAGGATCCTTATGGATCTGGTTGTCAACCACACCTCTGATGAGCATAAATGGTTTGTGGAAAGCAGAAAATCCACAGATAACCCTTACCGCGATTACTATATCTGGCGTCCGGGCAGGGACGGCGGCTATCCCAATAACTGGGGCTCCTGCTTCTCCGGTCCCGCATGGGAATATGATGAGCAGACAGACATGTATTATCTGCACCTGTTCTCTAAAAAACAGCCGGATTTAAACTGGGATAACCCGAAGGTCAGGGACGAAGTCTTTACCATGATGAACTGGTGGCTGGATAAGGGGATCGACGGTTTCCGGATGGATGTCATCAGCCTGATCTCCAAGGAGGCTGATCTGCCTGACAAGCCGGTGGGCATCAATGGATACGCAAGCTTTAACAGCGCGGCAAACGGTCCTCATGTTCATGAATACCTGCAGGAAATGAGAGAAAAGGTATTAAATAATGCAGATACCATGACCGTAGGGGAATGCAGCGGCGTAACCCTGGAAGAGGCTAAGAAATACGCAAGAAGCGACGAAAAAGAGTTAAACATGGTATTCCAGTTTGAACATATGGATGTGGATGCAGGCGATCTGGGAAATAAATGGGTAGTCCGTAAGATGGATCTGCGCGATATGAAAGCCGTCATGACCAAGTGGGAAAAGGGGCTTGAGGATGTTGCATGGAACAGCCTGTTTTTTGAAAATCACGATCAGCCAAGAAGCGTTTCCCGTTTTGGAGACGACGGCCAGTACCGGGAAGCCTCTGCAAAAATGCTGGCGACCTGTCTTCATATGATGCAGGGAACCCCGTATATCTATCAGGGGCAGGAGCTTGGCATGACAAACGCGCCTTTTGAAACCATTGACGATTTCAGGGATCTGGACAGTATCAACGCTTATTATGAGCTTACAGAAAAGGGTATTTTTACAAAAGAAGAACTGATGGATGCGCTGCGCTACAAAAGCCGTGACAACGCAAGAACTCCTATGCAGTGGGACGACAGCGAGCAGGCAGGCTTCACCACAGGAACTCCGTGGATCAAGGTAAATCCCAATTACACAAAAATCAACGCGAAGGAACAGCTTTCCAGAGAGGATTCCGTTTTCCGTTATTACCAGAAACTGATCCGTCTGCGCAAGGAAAAAGAAGTTATCGTATACGGTACCTATGACCTTCTTCTGCCCGAGGATCCGGATATTTATATGTACACCAGAACGATGGGTGATGAAAAATTACTGGTAGTATGCAGCTTCAGCGGCAAAGAGATATCCGTTGAGATTCCGGAGGAATTCACCGAGGGAACTGTGCTCATCAATAATTATCCCGATATCTCCGTATCGGGCCAGATGGTTCTCAGACCATATGAGGCGTTTGTTATCGAACGAAGATAAGATACCCCGATGCAGACATGTCCGCCTGGGGACTGTTCGCTGGAATAAACAATACGGCGGATTATATCAGCGTAGCTGACCCGAATCCCGCACCAAGACTCGCGAGCGAGTCTTGAACTCTGATCCCGGTAAAAAGCCCCGCAGCTTGCTGCGGGGCTTTGGCTTTATTCATGAAGCTTTCCTGTACGTAATCCTTCCTCAATGGCTGCATTACAGTCCTGATCGATTCCTGCGGCAGCTTCTGCCGGGGACTCGTCTCCCTGCAGCAGCTTCTGTATATGGGGATAAAAAGCTTCCCTTACGCCCCGCCAGTTTGGATTATTTGCAGTAAAATCTACAACATTGACATTGTTCTGATAGTATTCCTCCAATCTTGGAATCTGATTCTTATATTTATCCGCAGTTTTCTTGCTTGCCGGTATCGCTCCGGCGGAATAGTCTCTCCAGGTTTCTGTTTCACAGATAAATTTCACAAATTCCATGGCCTTCTCCAGCTTTTGGTCATCTCCATTGTCAAACACAGAAAAACCTGTCACAAAAGCCGTCGCATATCCGCCTTCCCCGCCCGGGAAATTTACCACGCCATAATCGAAAGGAATCCCGCTGCTGTTTGCATTGTTGCCGACCATAAAAGCACATTGCTCATTATAAAATAATTCTGCTGTATCAGATATCTCCAGATCCTCACAGTAAGGCGGATAATATCCCTTTTCGGCATTATCGCTGATCCACTGAAGCCCGGCAATCCCTTCTTCTGTATTAAGCCTGATCTTCCTGTCATCATCAAAAAAGCTGCTTCCGTTACTGCGAATCAGGGTCATGGTATGCGTATCTCCCTGGCTGTTTTTTGCGTACATAGGCATGACGTAAGTATTTTCCGGCAGGTTTTCTTTCAAAGAGGCCAGAATCTCATCCCACTGGTCAAGATCCCAGTTCTGGATAACCTCCTGCTCTGTCAGATATTTTTCCAGGCCTGCCTGCCGAAAGAGATCCTTATTGTATACATACGTATTCTGCAGGCTCAGAAACGGTATCATATAGGTCCTTCCTTCAACCTGGCTCATATCCCACAGACTGCTGTCAATATCGTCCCTCATTTCGTCCGATATGATATCGTCCAGCGGAACCATTCTGCCTGTATAAATATAGGTTGCCATGTTAAAATAGCCCTCATACAGCACATCAGCGGCTGTTTCCGTATCAAAACAGTCGGTAACCGCCTCATCCTCCTTCGTCTGCTCAAAGGTACTGATATGTATTGTAACTCCCTCATTCTGCGCCTCAAAGGCTTCCGCAGCCTTCCGCAGAAATTTATCCGCACTGTCTGCGTCCGGATCCACTACAGTGTTCATAGTCAGTACGGGAACCTTGACCCTTATACTGACATTTTCTTCTTCCCCGCAGCCGGACAGCAAAAAGCATATGCCTGACAGCGCGGCTGCCGCCAAAAATCTTTTTTTCATCTCTTTTCTCCTCTATTCCTCCAGTTTAAGGAACAGTTCTTCAATATTTATAGGTTTTCCAATAAAGCCGTTCATGCCGCTTTCCGTTACCCTGTCAATATCCTCCTGAAAGGTATTGGCTGTACACGCAAGGATTCTCACCGTACCGGCATCGGGACGTTTCATGCTGCGGATTGCCTTAGCAGCCTCATATCCGTCCATTTCAGGCATACGAATATCCATCAGGATCACCGGATAGGTTCCGGGAGCTGAAGCGGCAAACTTTTCCACTGCTTCCCTGCCGTTGACGGCTACCTCTGACGTGATACTGCACTCGTGGAGGATCGCCTGCAGAATTTCCGCGTTAAGTTCATTGTCCTCCGCGATCAGGATATTCAGGTTGTTCAGATCAAGAGACGCCGGTTCGATAGCTTGTTCCGATGCCATATGAGGCGGCTCCTGTATGACCTCCGCCGGAAAAGACATATAAAAAACGCTTCCCTCTCCAAGCCTGCTTTTCACAGAAAGGCTTCCGCCCATCACCTTCATCAGAAGATAGCTGATGGACATTCCAAGACCTGTTCCCTTCTGGCTCTCCGCATTGTGTCCTCTCTCCTGAGTAAATGCTTCAAAAATATGCTTCTGAAATTCTTCACTCATACCGCAGCCGGTATCCTCGACTTCAAAGCAATTCCTTATGAACTGTTTTCCGTCGGCTTCTTCCTCCGCTTCCTGGCGCATCCTCACTGTAACGGTTCCGCCCCGGGAAGTGAATTTTGCCGCGTTGCTTAACAGATTCATCAGTACCTGCTTAACCCTCACCTCGTCGCATTCTATCCAGGGCTTCCGTATATCCGCTTCCACGCACAGCTTCAGCCCTCTGCCTTCTATATTTTCCTGCTGCATGGAAATTACATTGTCAAGGAGCATTTCCATATTTGCAGGAGCTGCATGCAGCTCCACCTTCCCTGCCTGCAGCTTGGACATATCCAGAATATCGTTTACCAGAGCGAGCAGATACTGAGCCGCATGAGACGCTTTCAGCAGATATTCCCTGAGTTTTTCACGGTCGTCTATATTCTGGAGCATAAGATGGTTCAGGCCGATAAGTCCGTTCAGCGGCGTCCTGATCTCGTGGCTCATGTTGGATAAGAATTCATTTCTTGCCTCGATCTGGGTTTTTGCGTGAAGAGATTTCCTCATCATCAGATACCACATTCCCAGTGCGACCACCACGGCGATCACCACAAGAACACCGGCTATCAAAGAAAGATAAAGGATACTGCTTGTCTGCTTCTTAAATACCTTCCGGGAAACCTCCATGATAAAGTACCAGTCCATGGTTCCCGCCTTCTGGAAGGTCATGATCTTCTCATTACCGTCTTCGTCGCGGTATATGGTCGTAAAGCTTTCCCCGTCCTTCAGTTTCTGTTCGATTTCCCCGATATCCTGTCCTCCTGTCAGGAATCGTCCCTTCCCGTAGTCAGAATAAAAATTCTGCCGCTCCTGGAAGCTCAGAGCTTTGTCAACATTGATAATATAGTATCCGTCCGCGTCTACAACACTGCCGGAGCCTTGTCCGTTATAGGATTCAATGATCAGATCCTCCTGCATGCTGTCGGTTAATTTTTTACTGATTATGCCCACAAACACGATATCATCCACTTCCCAGGGCTCTATCTGTATCCCGTACAGCAGGTATTCTCTCTGAAGCTCGGGAATATCCGTGTTCACCTCGTCATACCTGAGAACGAACCGTCCGTCCTCTTTTTTAAGCTCTGAGATCAGATCTGAATCCTCTGTAATGACAAAATCGCCGGAATAGAGCTTTCCGTCCTCAGCAACGTAGTACAGCTTCTCAATACCGTTGGTATTCTGCTCCACATGCATTATTTCCTGCATGCCTTTGATGCCGGAAAAATCATAGTACAGCATTCTGTCATGAATCGACTCCAACTGGTCCCAGTTTTTTTCCACATTTGTTTTGATCGCATTCAGATCATGCTCTGCCAGTTCCTGTATATTATCGATCATTGACCGATAGATTTTGTCATTGATCTGACGGTAATACCACAAACAGGAACCGCCCAGAAGCGCGGCAGTACATACACAGAAAAATATGATCCCGAATCTGCGAATAGCCTGCGGCATATATCCTCCCCCCTTACTTTACCGGATCATGTCAAAGAAACCCTGGTTTCTATAAGTGATTATAGCATCCGGGGCTGTCTTTGACAACACAGGATTACTGTTCGTGCCTGCAGTGTTAACTAATAACAGACGGGTTCCACTTCCTGATTTCCTATTGACAAGGGCCGAAGCAGAGCGGTATACTGAAAAACGGGTTAGCCTTTGCTAATACAAGGCGGCCATTTTTTAAGAATATAGGTTAGTTAATGCTAACAAGAAGGAGAGCGGGATGTTTATTAATTTAAAAAATGCAGTAAAAAAATACGGCAGCGGCGAAACATTGGTCTATGCCCTTGATCATGCCGAGCTTACCCTTGGAGAAGGAGAAATATGCGTAATCTTAGGTCCGTCAGGCTCCGGAAAAAGCACCATTTTAAACATGCTTGGGGGTCTGGACAACCTGGATGAGGGGGAGCTTACTGTAGCAGGCAGAAGGATCACAGGACTTTCCGGGGAGCAGCGTACGGATTACCGTAAAGAGGATGTGGGATTTGTTTTCCAGTTTTATAATCTGATCCCGGACCTGACGGTAGAAGAGAATATTCAGGTAGTGGCGGATATCTCTGACAAACCGCTGGCCATGGACGAAGTGCTGCAGGCTCTGGATATCGAAAAATACCGCCGGCGTTTTCCAAAGGAGCTGTCAGGCGGACAGCAGCAGCGGGTAGCCATCGCCCGTGCGATGATCAAAAATCCAAAGCTTCTGCTCTGCGATGAGCTGACCGGCGCTCTGGATACGAAATCCTCAAAGCAGGTGTTGGAATTTGTTGAAAAAATGAACCGTCAGTTTGGGACCACAGTGGTGATTATCACGCATAACGAAGCCATCGCAGGCATGGCGGACAGAATTGTCCGTCTAAGGGACGGCCGGATCTGCGAAAACCGGGAAAACGGCCAGAAAATCTCTGCTGCCGGGCTTGTGCTGTAAGGGAGGGTTTTCAGATGAAGCTGAATAGACGCTATATACGCAGTATCAGGGAAAACTGGTCTTTTTATATTTCATCAACGGTACTTACAGTCGTAACGCTGCTGTTATATTTTTTGTTTTATATTGCAGGAAATGCGATCCTTGATTTCAGCGTGGATTTTTACAGTCGGAATAAAATTGAAGACGCGCATTTCAACACATATCTGGAAATCCCCACGGAAGAACTGCAGGAGCTTTCGGAACTCTACGACGTAACGCTGGAAAAGCAGCGGTATATCAATATAGAAACAAATGACGTTACCGCCCGCATATTCAGCAGGACCAAAAGCGTCGATCTGTATGAGGTCACTCAGGGGAAAGACGTCTTGCAGGATGACGAAATCGTCATATCCGAGGGCTATGCCGTAGAAAATAACATAAAAATCGGCAGCAGCATGAAGATCGGCGGGAAGGAATATACGGTTGTCGGTTTTATGCAGCGGCCGGATTATCTGTATATGCTGAAAAGCGAAGACGATTCTTATAAAAATATCTCTACCTTTTATCTCTGCTATATGACGGACCGGGAGTTTGAAGCATTGGGAGACACAGGCTGTCAGTATCTTGTAAGGTATGGCAAAGATTCAGACGCGGCGGAATTTCGTAAGGCTGTGCATGAGAAGTATTATATGCAATCCTATTCCGCAGCGGAGGAAAATCCCCGCATTACCATGGTAGAGCAGCAGGCGCAGCTATTTATCGTAATGTCCTACGTACTTTTGTGTATTCTCCCCCTGATCGCAGTGGTTTTGATCAGTATTATCATCAGCCGCAAAGTAAAATCAGAGCAGCGGATGATCGGAACGCTTTCGGCTCTGGGCTATAAAAAGACACAGCTTATGCTTCACTATGCGGGGTTCGCGGCGCTTCCGGGACTGGCAGGAGGCGTTTTAACCGCGGTAGTCTCCCTCATAGCCGCACAGCCTTTAAGTGAATTAGGGCTGCAGGACTATGAACCCATGCGTGTGACAGGCCGTTTGAATCTGTCCGGCGCCTTATTGGGCATAGCGGTTCCTACCGCACTGTATGTCCTTGCCGCTTTGCTATCAGTCCGTAAGCTTCTGAAAAAGGATACGGTTCTTCTGCTGAACGCCAATGCAGACGGCGGGAAGAAAAAAGGAAAGCGGATACTTGCCGGGAAAAAGGCCTCTATCCGTACAAAGTTTGCCCTCCGTTCTCTGCTTGGCAATCCGGCGCGCAGCTTCGTGGTCCTTCTGGGGGTGTTTCTGGGATGCTTTATCATGCTGCTGGGACAGGGCTTTTTTGATTCCATAGACCATATGGGAGATACGGCCGCAGACGAGCTGGGAAGCTATGAGCATCAGTATGTTTTAAATGAAATGCTGGAGGAAAATCCTTATGGCGGAGAAGACATGCTGGTATCGGCAGTGGAAAATGCCGACGGCAGCAAGCTGTCGGTGATCGGTACCTCTGACAGTAATCCGTACCTTGCTTTTAAGGATGAAGACGGAAATGCCGTATCCGTGGAGGACGGTTATTATATTACGAGCCTTGCGCAGCTTACCCTTGGCTGGCAGGAGGGCGATACGGTGACAGTATATAATCCGTTGTCGCTGGAAGAGAAAGAATTCCGGATCGCGGGCATTATCCAAAATAACGTGCAGAAGAGCATTGTTGCATCGAAGGCATATGCCGCAGAGCTTACAGGATTGGATAAAAACAGCTTTAACTGCATTGTCAGCGACCATCCCCTTTCCATCCCCGAGGCAAAGATCGCGCAGGAGAGCAAAAGGAGCGATATCACCGACCAGGCAAAGACCATGACAAAGCAGATGGATATTATGCTGCAGATGATTGTCGGGCTGGGAATCATCATCTGCATTGCCGCCGTATACGTAGCCGTCAACATGCTGGTCACCGAAAGCCGCGGCAATATTTCCATGCTGAAGGTGCTGGGGTACCGGGATGCCCAGATCAACAAGATCCTCCTGCAGTCCCATCATATCCTGCTTCCCATCGGAATCCTTCTGTCAATACCCTGTGTGTATGCAGCGGCAGACGCGTTCTTCCTGCTGATGGTGGACTATGGCGTGATGCTGATCGACACTTATATAGCTCCCAAAAGTTATCTGATTTCCATTCTTCTGACGGCAGGCTGCTATTTTGGATCCCTGTGGCTCCTGCGGCGAAAGGTAAAAAAGGTTGATATGATCGAGAGCCTGAAGGATAACCGGGAATAACGCCGTTTACTGCTTCTGTCCAAACCTGGCAAATATACATTTGTCAGTCCCCATAGCCTTGCAGCCATTGCAAGGCTTGGGAGTGAGCAGAAACGAAAATGCCGCATTGACATAAACCGAAAAGAGTGATACCTTTTTATTAAAGGTACAGCAGAAGAGATGAGTTGAAAAGTTCCTGCCGTACCTGTTCAGGAATATGTCAGCATTTTACCGATAGAAACAGGAGCGATCAGCATGTTATACACCAAAGCCCATTCTAAAAAACATTCATCCGGCATCACAGATATGACTTCAGGGAATCTTTATACCCTGATGCTTGGCTTTGCGCTGCCGGTGTTTTTCAGCCAGGTATTCCAGCAATTATACAATACTGCAGACGCGTTTATTGTGGGGAGATTTCTGGGAACAGAGGCATTGGCTGCGGTTACCTCTTCGGGTACGCTGATCTTTCTTCTTGTAAGCTTTTTTATGGGAACTGCAATGGGGGCAGGAGTAGTGATATCCCGCTATTTTGGCGCGGGGGAAGGGGAACAGGTTTCACGCGCCATACATACGATACTTGCGTTCGGACTTGTGAGCGGATTAATCCTGACAGTCGTGGGGGTTATTTTTACGCCGACGTTGCTTGTGTGGATGCAGACAGACCCCGAAGTGCTTCCAAAGGCGATCGAATATTTCCGTTTCTATTTCCTCGGTTCCTTTGCCCTGGTTCTGTACAACATCTGCAGGAGTATCATGAATGCGCTGGGAGACAGCAAAAGACCGCTGTATTATCTGATCTTTTCTTCTGTCCTTAATGTGTTTCTCGATCTTTTATTCATCTCCGGTTTTCACTGGGATGTCTGGGCTGCTGCCGCGGCGACGGTAATATCTCAGGGAGCCAGCGTTGTTTTATGCATGATACATCTTTTCCGTAAAGGCAACGTATTTACCGTGGAACTGAAGAAGATCCGGTTCCATAAAGATATGCTGCTGGAAATCGTCCGTTACGGCCTGCCATCCGGCGTTCAGAACTCTGTAACAGCTTTTGCGAATGTGATCGTACAGTCGCAGATCAATTCCTTCGGGACGCTTGCTATGGCAGCATACGGAACTCATTCTAAAATCGAAGGCTTTGCCTTCCTTCCGATCACCAGCTTTAATATGGCAAGCACGACGTTTATCAGCCAGAACCTGGGGGCTAAGCAATACGACAGAGCAAAGAAGGGCGCACGTTTCAGTATTTTATCAGCAGTCATTCTGGCTGAGATCATTGGGGTATTCAATTATGTTTTCGCGCCCCAGCTGATCGGCTTATTTGATAAGACTCCCGGTGTGATCGAGCTTGGCGTACAGCAGGCCCGTACATTGGCTCTGTTTTACTGCCTGCTGGCCTTTTCGCATTCCGTCGCCGCTGTCTGCCGCGGCGCAGGCAAAGCGTTTGTTCCCATGTTTATCATGCTGTCTGTGTGGTGCGTGGTGCGGATCGTTTACATCATTATCGTTGTGAACCTGACCGGTGAAATCGGATATATTTATTGGGCTTATCCGTTGACCTGGGGAATCAGTTCCCTTATCTATCTGATCTATTATCTGTGTTCAGATTGGATTTATGGGTTTGAACACAAATAAGCATACGGCAGGGGGAATCCAGGGGGATTCGCTTTTCCATGGAAATACAGGAGGAAGATCATGAGTTCCAGTCAGATGAGACAAACAAGAGATATGACCAGCGGCGACGTTTTACAGAATATCCTGGTTTTTGCCATTCCATTGTTTATCAGTAATTTTTTTCAACAATGCTACAATATCTGTGATACGATGATCGCCAGCCACAATTTAGGCCAGAACGCTCTGGCGGCCATTGGGCTGACCGGTACTATCGTAAGCCTGGTCATAGGCTTCGCAAACGGTATGAACCGCGGCTTCAGTATGCTGATCGCAAGAGCTTTCGGAGCCAGGAATCATGAAGAAATGAAAACAGTAATAGCCGGGACAGTTCTCTTAAACCTGTGTATCGCAGCAGTATTTACCGTTCTGGCATTGCTGTTCACCGAACCTGTACTGAAGCTGATGCGGACGCCGGATGAAATTTATCCGGAGGCTCTTGAATATACGCGCATTGTTCTGGGAGGCGTGGCGGCGACGCTCTTTTATAATATGCTCGCCGGGCTTCTGCAGGCTGTGGGAAACAGCAGAGTACCTTTGTATTTTCTGGTTTTTTCCTGTGCGATCAATATCATGATGGACTTGATTTTTGTGAAGGTTTTCCATATCGGCGTAGCCGGGATCGCGCTGGCCACCGTGTTGGCGCAGGCAATTTCAGGCTTTCTCTGCCTGCTTCATATCAGCAAAAACTATCGTTTCCTCCTTCCGGGGAGGGAGCATTTTTCCTATGACCGCAGGCTGATTGCAGAGCTGTTGAGTACAGGCTTTTCCATGGGGCTTATGAACTCCATTTTCTCCATAGGCTCCGTAATCCTCCAGGGAGCGATCAATTCTCTGGGAACTGCCATCATTGCCGCGCATACGGCGGCAAGAAGAGTGGTCATGATCGCCAATATGCCTCTTGCCAGTATTTCCGGGGCAAATGCAACTTTTGCCAGCCAGAATTACGGCGCCGGGAATATGGGAAGGATCCGGGAGGGCATTCGGAAATCCTTCCTTTTAAGCTTTATCTGGGCGGCGGCCTTTGGACTGATCCTCCTGCTGTTTGCGGAGGATATCATTTATGCCCTTGTCGGAAGCAGAGATGAGGTGATCATGGAGAATGCCCTGATGAATCTTCGGATAAATATGGTCTTTTTCTTTCCTCTTGGAATGCTGCTGACCCTCCGTACCTCCCTTCAGGGAATCGGACATAAGATTCTGCCTCTGATCTCCAGCTCCTTTGAGCTGATTTTTAAAATTATCGCCGCCTTTTTGCTTGTGCCTAAGTGGGGATATTTTGGCGCTTCCATCGCGGAGCCGCTCACATGGCTGATCTGCATGATTTTTATGCTGGTGTCCTTTATAAAAGTCATGAAAAAAGAAAATGTAAAAATCTGATACAATGCGGAATCCGAAGGGAATGTAAAAAACAGCTCTCAGGAGCTGTTTTTTGATTCAGCAGGGAATGATTTTATTGCTGCTTCACGGTATTTTTTCGGCGTAATACCGGTGATTTTTTTGAACAGGCGGCTGAAATAATAAATATCCGGAATGCCGCATTGCTGTGCAACTGACTTGAGCGGCAGGTTTGTAGTGGCCAGCAGACTTTGAGCGTAGAGAATACGTTTTTGGTTGACATATTCTGTCAGCGACAGTCCTACTTCCTTTTTAAACCGTGCGGAAAGATAACTGGAATTCACAGAAAGATATTCTGAAAAAGTCTTAAGGCTGAGGTCAGCACGTAAATTGGTATCAATAAAAGTAAGAATCCTTTGTATCTTCCGGGAATAGCTTTTCGTACTATAAAGGTGGATCAGTGTGCAATAATTATGGATGATCTGATCCTGATAGGAAAGGCTATCATCACGGCAGGTAAACTGTTCGATCTGTTTCACATGGAAATCAGACATACTGTCCGTGTGGACCGGGTGAACGCCGGCCTGTTCTGCAGATTTACGCAGCAGTGTATCGAATGCGATTGCAAAGTCCTTCTGGGCACGCAGGTTTTCTTCCGTGCAAAGAGAACTGGAAAAGTAATACCTGTTCAGTTCCAACGCCCGTTCTTCATTGCCGTTGCAGACAGCAGCGAGTATTTCATTTTCGATCTGGCGTTGTTTTTCCAGCATACGCATATTCTCAAAAGGAGCATCCGAAATATCGGGCAGGTTATTTTGATTCATAGGTTTAATCCCTCCGTTAGTCATATCAGGTAATCTCATCCCTAAAAGAATAAAACAATTATACCAAAAAAATGTACAAAAATAAACAAAAATTGTCTCTATAAAAAAATATACATTAAAAATATAATAATATCAGGAAAATATAATTATTTGCCAATTAAAATTGTACGAAGATAAGGAGAGGGAGAGACATATGGAACATAGAAATCCGCTGCTTTACGGAAATAACACGGAACACAAATTTATTACCATTGGGGAGATCATGCTTAGGCTGACGCCTCCGAATTACGAAAAAATCCGCATGGCATCCAGTTTTGAAGCAAGCTACGGGGGAAGCGAGGCGAATATTGCCCTGGCGCTGGCAAATCTTGGAATAGACAGCACATTTTTTACGGTAGTACCAAACAACAGTCTGGGAAAAAGCGCGATAAGGATGCTTCGCAGCAACGACGTACACTGCACCCCGGTGATCATGAGCACTCCGGAGCAGACGCCGACCCATCGGCTGGGAACCTATTATCTGGAAACCGGCTTCGGAATCAGAGCCAGCAAGGTGACATATGATCGCCAGCACAGCGCTATGTCGGAGTTTGACTTTGATACAGTAGATCTGGACGCTCTGCTGGATGGCTTTACATGGCTGCATTTAAGCGGCATAACCCCGGCTCTCTCCAAAGGATGCCGCAGCCTGATCATGAACAGCCTTAAAACCGCGAAAGAAAAAGGGATGACAGTCAGTTTCGACGGAAATTTCAGAAGTACCCTCTGGACCTGGGAAGAAGCCAGGGATTTCTGTACCCAGTGCCTGCCATATGTAGACGTATTGTTGGGAATCGAACCCTATCATTTATGGAGAGACGAAGAGGATCATACTAAGGGCGACGTAAAAGACGGAATTCCTCTGCAGCCCACATATGAACAGCAGGATGAGGTTTTCAACGCTTTTGTTAAGAGATACCCGAATCTGAAGTGTATTGCCCGCCATGTCAGATATGCCCACAGCGGAAGCGAGAACAGCCTGAAGGCATTTATGTGGTATGACGGACATACCTTTGAAAGTAATCTGTTTACCTTTAATATCCTGGATCGTGTAGGAGGCGGAGACGCTTTTGCCAGCGGTCTGATCTATGCAATGATGAACCACTATAAGGCGATGGATATCGTCAATTTTGCAGTGGCAAGCAGCGCTATTAAACATACGATCAGAGGCGACGGTAATATCACTGATGATGTGGCAACGATCCGTAATCTGATGAACATGAATTATGATATAAAACGTTAAACGAAGGAGAGGATTTCCCCCATGTGACTGGGAGAAATCCTCTGAGTTTTTATATGTCAGGGAATCATCCCCCTCCAATTTGTTCTAAAACATACAGCACTGAACTTTCCGAATATACAAAAAATGGCTGGATATCAAACATGGCCATCAGCTTTCAGAGGGAGATTTTTATGAGCGTAAATTATCATGCATTCCAAAACAGAGGTTATTTATTTTCCGGACATGAAGCATTATCCCGGCAGTGGAGGGGCGCTTTTACGGGCTATGATCCAGCACGGATTTCCAAAATCCTGAATCTGGAAACAGATGAAAACTATTTGTATCTTTCCTATTTCGGCCGCCCTTACCGCCTGTGTTTCAGGAACGGCTGTATTGAAAAGAAAACAGAGGATGGATGGACAGAAGAATTGTATTTTAATGAAACTATGAGTATTTATCATCTTCTTCATTACACCAAGGATCAGCCTCTCATCGCTAATGTCTGGGTTCCCAATACGGCCCTGGAGGGCGCGGGCGCCCACAACAGAAACCTGCCGGATCCGCTGCTGTCACCTTTTGCCGCCAGATTTTCCGGCAAAGGCGATTTATTGGAGGAAGCCTGCCAGAAGCTTGGCGGCATTAAGCTGAATAAAGGAGATGTTGCTTACCAGTTTACATCCTTCCCCCAGATACCGCTTCAACTGATCTTCTGGGATGCAGATGAAGATTTTCCGGCGCAGGTTCAGATTCTGGTAGACAAACAGGTCACGGATTTTATCCATTTTGAGACTACGGGATGTATCATTTCCGATTTGCTCGAGATGTTGGAAGCACAGATATAAAATATTGAAAAGATGCAATGGAGCTTGTTGCAAGTTTCGGGAAATCCTGCCAATATTTTATAATAATTTCACAAAATTCACCTCCCGACTCATCTTTTAATTGAAACTGCCGCGGCAAAGTGCTATTGTATTAAGAAATACTTGTATCTGTAAAAGCATCTATCAGATACAAAATAACTTGTTTCGGGAGGTATCTCTATGAGAAAAGAATTAGATGAAAAAATATTAAAACTACTGGCGACCAACAGCCGATTGACAGACTATGATCTTTCCCTTATGCTGAATGTTCCCCAGGAAGAAATTTATGAAGAAATTGCTTATCTGGAGCAGGAGCATATTATCTGCGGCTACCGCACCCTGATCGACTGGAATAAGGTCAGCGAGGATGATGTGACTGCTCTGGTAGAGCTTCGAGTCACGCCTCAGGGCGGAGATGGTTATCAGAAGCTGGCAGACAAGATTAAAAATTTCCCCCAGGTCGAAACCTTATATCTGATGTCAGGCGCATATGATTTTCTGGTGACGATCAAGGGAAAATCCATAAAAGAAATTTCCCTGTTTATTTCCGGCAAGCTTGCATCCATTGAGGAAGTGCAGAGTACCACCACCCATTTTACCTTAACGAAATATAAGGAGCTTGGTGTCAGCTTCGAGGAAGAAAAAGATGACAAACGAATGGTGGTGACTCCATGAAAGAATATTTATCAAAAAAAGCAATGGGGTTAAAGCCCTCCGGCATCCGCAAATTTTTTGATGTTGCCAATCAGATTCCCGGCGTAATTTCCCTTGGTGTGGGCGAGCCGGACTTTGATACGCCGTGGCATATCCGTGAAGAAGCAATTCATACCTTTCAGGCCGGAAAAACATTTTATACCGCTAATGCCGGCCTGTCCGGACTTCGTGAAGCCATCTGCGGCTACACTCAAAGAAAGACAGGGGTGTCCTATGCGTCCGATGAAATCCTGATCACTGTCGGCGGCAGTGAGGCCATCGATCTTGCTATGCGCGCCATATTAAATCCCGGAGATGAGGTCATTTGCGTGGAACCATGCTTTGTATCCTATGCGCCCTGTATTACTCTGGCAGACGGGATACCGGTCACCTTAAGCTTAAAAGAAGAAAACCGTTTCCGCCTGACACCGGAGGAACTGGAATCCGTGATCACTCCCAAAACCAAGGCAGTCATTATTTCCTTCCCCAATAACCCTACCGGAGCCATCATGGAAAAAGAGGATCTGGAAAAGCTTGTGCCCATTATCCTGAAGCATGATCTGCTTGTAATTTCTGACGAAATTTACGCAGAGCTCACTTACGGCAGACAGCATGTCAGTATTTCCTCTCTTCCCGGAATGAGGGATCGCACGATTGTGATCAACGGCTTTTCAAAAAGCTATGCCATGACCGGCTGGCGTCTGGGCTATGCCATGGGGAACAGAGATATCATCAAGCTTATGACCAAAATCCACCAATTTGCCATTATGTGTGCGCCCACGGTCAGCCAGTATGCTGCGATTGAAGCCATAACCAACGGAGATAAGGATGTGGTGGATATGCGGGAATCCTATAACCAACGGAGAAATTACCTTTATCATGAGTTGGAGCGTCTGGGGATTCCCTGTTTTGAGCCTCAGGGTGCCTTTTATATGTTTCCCAACATCCGAAGCTTCGGGATGACCAGCGAAGAATTTGCAACCGCTCTGCTGAATGAAGAGAAGCTCGCCGTAGTTCCGGGAGATGCCTTTGGCGCCAGCGGAGAGGGACATATCCGTATTTCCTATGCCTATTCTATCAAAGAATTAAAAGAGGCGATCCGCAGACTGTCTCACTTTGTAGAAAGACATAACTTTTAAAAGAAAACGCGGCTATTTAATCAGCAGCGCCGCAGGGTATGGAGAGCGCTTTACTGAGTACTTCCCTGCGGCTCTGCCGTATCGATCCAGGAGCTTCGCTCCTGGATTTTCTGCATAATGCGGTCAGCCTCATCGCCCTCTGCGGGAGTGGGCTGGTAGTTATTATATCCATAGTCTGAGGAGATTGAGCAAGGGATAATATTGGTCACATTATCCATCTTCACCCCATCCTTATCAATGGTAAAGGTCTGCTGGAAGATCATGGTATCCATATCGCTTGGGTAGGAATTACCGCCGAAGCAGAAATTGCCCAGACTGTAAACAATATTTCTTCCTTTATATTCTTCAATTCCCTGCAATACATGAGGATGATGCCCGCAGACCAGATCTGCGCCTTCATCGATGGCCATCCGCCCAAGGGTCATCTGATTTTCGTCGGGGACCTCTTCCTTTTCATTTCCCCAATGGAAAATAACAATGACAAGCTGCGCACCTTCGTCCTTGACTTTTGCGATATTTTCTTTCAACTGTGTTGTACGTTCCAGATGGTCATTCAGCTCATAAATACCTACAAGTCCTATCTTGACGCCCTTGACATCCACAACCGCTGTTTCATCATAGCCGAAATGGACGATTCCTTCCGCATCCAGAGCTTCCATGGTATCCGAAAAGCTTTCTTCCCCGTAATCGTGGCTGTGGTTGTTGGCCGTATTGACAGTTTCTACGGAACTGCAGGAAAGGATTCCGGCAAATTCCGCCGGAGCCTTAAATGCAAACTGCTTGTCCTCCCTGTTCTCTGAATCCGTCAGGGTTCCCTCAAAATTCGCGATCGTCAGGTCGTCTGCTTCAAAAATACTCTTTACGTTTTGGAGGAAATATTCCTTGCCGTAGGTATAAAAATATGCGTTCAGGCTTGTATCATAGTCGAAATTTTCATCTGTGCCAAGGGTACAGTCGCCTACTACGCTGACAGTCAGGGACACAGGCTCTTCCGGAAGTTCAGAGTCCTCCCCGGAGAGCTCTTCCTCCGTATCCGAGGCCGTATCGTTCATAGAAGCGGTGCTGTCCTGAACTGCGGAGCTATTAGTCGCGGCCGAATCAGACTTCCCGCTTGCGCAGGAGCGGATCAGAAGGATCAAAAGCAGCAGAACCAGAAAAACAGCCCCGGCCATTCCTCCCAGAATCATCCTTCTGCGTCTTCTGCGGTAATATTTGGATTTTCTGTAAATATTTTTCTTCTTTTGTACTCTTCGTACTGGTTTTTTGCGCGGTTGTTCTGACATGGGAGCCTCCTCTTTTGTTCTGATAAAACGTTCAGTCTTATATTAAGTATATGGATATTTCACAGATTCGTCAACAATTTTGTCTTTTCACGCCATATTATTTCTGATATAATAAGTCGGAATTGTTACATGCAGATTACAAAAGAAAGGATACAATATGTTATATATAGGGAACCACACCACATCTTCCAAAGGCTATGCCGCTATGGCCAGACAGATGATCGCAAACGGCGGCAACACCTTTGCTTTTTTTACCAGGAATCCCAGAGGCGGGAAGGCAAAGGCCATTGACCCGAAGGATATCGAGGCGTATCATCAGCTTGCGTCTGACCATCATTTCGGAAAGATTGTAGCCCATGCGCCTTATACACTGAATGCCTGTGCCGCTAAAGAAAACCTGCGGGTTTTCGCACGGGAAACCATGGCGGACGATCTGGCCCGTATGGAAATGATTCCGGGAAATTATTACAATTTCCATCCTGGCAGCCATGTGGGGCAGGGGACAGAGATGGGGATCCAGAAGATCGCGGAAATTTTAAATGATGTCCTGACTGATACTCAGAGCACCACTGTTCTTCTGGAAACCATGTCCGGCAAAGGCTCGGAGGTCGGAGCAACCTTTGAGGAAATTCGCGCTGTTATAGATCTGGTAGACAGAAAGGAAAAGCTTGGCGTCTGTCTGGACACCTGCCATGTGTGGGACGGAGGCTATGACATTGTAAATGATATGGACGGTGTTCTGGCGGAATTTGACAGAGTTATCGGACTTTCCAATCTGAAAGCCATCCATTTAAACGACAGTTTGAATGGTCTGGGAAGCCACAAGGACCGTCATGCCAAAATCGGCGAGGGGCAGATCGGACTGGAAGCTCTGGTCAATGTGATCCGTCATCCGATGCTTCAGGGGATTCCGTTTATACTGGAAACGCCGAACGATGATGAGGGGTGGACCCGGGAGATTACCCTGTTAAGAGAAAAATATGCAGAATAGCCTTTGGGCATATGGGAAAAGGCCGTCGGCATTCCCGCTGTACAGGCTTTGCCTTAAGAAAGGAGATTAATTGCATGAAAAAACTGAAAGTATTTCTGACTGCATTCCTGCTTTTATTTGTGCTGGTATTTACAGGCTGTGAGAGCAAAAATGCAGAACCGACCATTGATGATAAGGAAATTTTCGAGGAAGACCTGCGGCCTCTGGATGAAGACGAACTGGCCGCCATGGACGATATCACAGAAGATGATGAAATGACCGCCGTGGATGAAGAAGAGCTGGATCAGTTGGGGGAAGACCAGGGGGACAGCGATTCTTCCGGGGATGATTCTTCTGAGGATTCAGGCGAAACCTCCGGCGGAATTAAAGTGGAAGAGGACGGAACCTACACCAGTAAGGAAGAGGTTGCCGTATATATTCATACCTATGGACATCTTCCCTCTAATTATATTACTAAGGAGGAGGCTCAGGATCTGGGCTGGGACAGCAAGGAAGGAAATCTTGACGAGGTTGCGCCGGGCAAAAGCATCGGCGGCGATACCTATGGAAACTATGAAGGAATGCTTCCGGTGGAAGAGGGGCGTACCTATCAGGAATGCGACATTGACTATGACGGCGGATACCGTAATGAAAAACGGCTGATCTTTTCCAACGACGGCCTGATCTTCTATACGGGCGACCACTATGAAACCTTTGAACAGGTGTATTAAAGCAGCGTTGCGCACAGGAAAAGGAGGCCCTTACAATGCAGGAGGTTTTAGTAAAAGGACGGGAATTTGGCAGGCCGGAGGATGTCCATGCATTTTTGGCGGATAAGCTGGGCTTTCCGGAATATTATGGAAGAAATTTTTCCGCCCTGTATGACGTATTAACAGAAATTTGCGACCATACGCGGATCGCAGTGGATCTAACCGGCATCGAGGCAGAAGAAATGCAGGGATTTTTCGAAAAAATGCTTAAAGTCATGTCGGATGCGGCGGACAGCAACAGGTATCTGGAGGTTCATTGTATGGAACGCAGATAAACATGCAGCAAAGCGGAAGGCGAATATCCGCTTTATAAGTCAAATGCACATGCAGGCATGTCCGCTTTGCTCGCAGGAATAAAGTGAAAAAGACCGACGGCCGTACCTTTACACAAGCATTGCCGTTGGTCTTTTTATGCCCTTTTATGCCTTTTTGCGTTTTTGTATTACTTTGCTGATAAGCTGTAAAGATCCCGGTAAAACTCAGGATAAGAGATATTTACGCATTCAGCGCCGATAATATCAAGAGTCCCCGGGCAAACGGTTCCCGCTATGGCAAAGGACATTGCCACACGATGATCCAGATGGGAGTCGATCACTGCTCCGTGCAGGGGAACGCCCCCATGAATAACCATGCCGTCGTCCGTTCCCTCAATATCGGCCCCCATACGCTGCAGATTTTCTACCATTACAGAAATGCGGTCGGATTCCTTTACCTTCAGCTCCTGGGCGTCCCGAATCACGGTAGTTCCCTCTGCAAAGGCGGCAAGCACCGCGATCATGGGGATCTCGTCGATCAGTGCAGGGATGATCTCACCGCCCACGGAGACGCCGTGCAGGGAACTGGTACGGACGAGCAGATCCGCGGTCGGTTCACCGTCATCCTTATAATTCAGCAAAGTGATATCCGCTCCCATATCCTTTAAGACGCGCAGAAAACCGTCGCGGGTAGGATTGACTCCTACATTTTCCAGAAGTATTTCGCTGTCGGGAGTAAGAAGGCCGGCTGCGATGAAATAAGCCGCAGAAGAAATGTCCCCGGGGACATTGACTTCTCTGGCCTCCAGGACCGGATTCGGACAGATGGAAGCGGTCGTACCTTTTGAGTCCACCTTTGCTCCGAAATAGTTCAGCATGATTTCCGTATGATTTCTGGAAAGCACCGGCTCCGTAACACTGGTGATTCCATCGGCATACATTCCGGCAAGCAGGACGCAGGATTTTACCTGAGCGGAAGCTACCGGAGAATTATAGTGAACCGCATGAAGGGGTTTGCCGCAGATACGAAGAGGCGCGCAGCCGTTTCCACGGAGACTTACAATATCCGCGCCCATAGTTTCCAGGGGGGTTATGATCCGTTTCATAGGCCTGGTCTGAATAGAAGCGTCTCCGTTAAGCTCCGTTGTAAAGCTCTGGCCTGCAAGAATACCGGAAATCAGGCGGGTTGTGGTCCCGCTGTTTCCCACGTCCAGCATTTCATCCGGGGCAGAAAGTCCATGAAGCCCCCTGCCGTGTACAAGAATCTCGCTGCCATTCTGCTCAATAGCTATTCCCATCTTCCGGAAACAGGAGATCGTGGAAAGACAGTCTGCTCCTGTCAGAAAGTGGGAGATTCTGGTGGTTCCCTTTGCGAGAGAGCCAAACATGACTGCCCGGTGGGAGATGGATTTATCCCCCGGGACAGTCAGCCTGCCTCTCAGTTTTTTCTGTTTTTTTATTTCCATAAATATTACCTACCGTTCATATATATTGTAATTTCTCTTTTTGAGAAGAGTAATAGCCCGGAGCATGGCGGCTTCCTCGTAAAATTCGATCTTCAGGACGCCCTGTTCAAATTCACGGTTGTGGATAATGCCGATATTTTTGATACTGATGCCGTCCATAGCCAGAATGGTGGCGATCGTCGCAATCCCTCCGGCCTCGTCCGCAAGGTCAAGATACAGGACATGAGCCTTGGAAATAGATCCCTTCGCGGTAACGTCAATGGAATCCCGGTAATCCTTGGAGCTGGCGAACATCTGGTAAAGGTTGTCCGACTCCTGATTATCTATAGAGCAGCGGATCTGGATCAGCATACGGATATATTCATCCAGTACGGCAGAGATATTATCATGGTTTTCCAGACAGATCTGCTGCCACATGACAGGAGATGAGGAAGCGATCCTGGTAATATCCCGAAAGCCTCCTGCCGCGATCGTCTTCATATATTCCGCGTCATTGTCCAGAGCATTTACAAGATTTACCAGAGCTGAGGCAATAATATGAGGCAGATGGCTTACTCCCGCCGTAATATAATCATGCTCCTGCGCAGTCAATACCATGGGGATCGCGCCCAGTGATGCGATCAGGTCTGTAAACTCCCCGAGCTTTTCAAGGGGAACCTCGCCGCCGGGAGTCAGCAGATAGTAGGCATTTTCTATGAGCAGATAATTGGAATTGGCAAAGCCGGACTTTTCGGAGCCTGCCATAGGATGGCCGCCGATAAAATTGTGCTCCATATCCAGTTCTTCGATCTTATCATGGATAATTCCCTTCACGCTGCCGACATCTGTGATGATACACTGAGGGGAAATAACCGACTTCAGGTATTTCAGGTATTCCAGATTAAATTCTACGGGCGCGCACAGAAAAATATAGTCGCAGTTCTGGAAACGGTCGTCCCTTTCCTCGCAGACCGCATCGATCGTATCATCGCTTAAAGCCGCTGCCAGAGTATCTTTATTTACATCAAATGCCAGGATATGTGCATCCGGGTGATATTTCCGGATCGCCTTGGCGATGGAGCCGCCGATCAGTCCCAGGCCAATAAAACCAAAGGTTTTCATGTTAGGTATACATCCTTTCCGGTTACAATTCATTTCTTTATTGTAATAAACATATAATAAACATTTCTCTATTATAATAAATACTTCTCTATTATAATAGATGTTCATACTTATTGTAAGAGATACCGGAAAAAAAGTCAATTGCCGTTGAAAATTATGTTCCTGCTTATACCGCAGGTGTAAGCAGGAACCTGTCCCGGTTAGTGTCAGCTGCGAAATTATAAATATTTCTGTAATTTTCCGAAAAAAAGTTGTTAAAATTATATAAAATGCTTGAAAGTGCGTTGGAATTTTAGTAGAATATGAACATACAAGACAAACAGGGAGGTATTACATATATGGACGTTTTTAGAACTGACCGAATCAGAAATGTAGTCCTATTAGGTCATGGTGGGGCTGGCAAGACAACTTTGGCAGAGGCAATGGCATACTTATCCGGTATGACGAGCCGCCTTGGCAGAGTTGAGGATGGAAATACAGTCAGCGATTATGACAAAGAAGAAATCAAGAGGCACTTTTCCATTTCTACCACATTGATTCCCGTAACATGGGATAAGGTAAAAATCAATGTCCTTGACACTCCCGGATATTTCGATTTCGTAGGTGAAGTAGAAGAAGCGGTAAGCGCAGCGGACGCAGCGATTATCGTTGTTTCCGGTAAGGCTGGTGTCCAGGTTGGAACACAGAAAGCATGGAATATGTGTGAAAAATATAAGCTTCCGCGTATGATTTTCGTAACAGACATGGATGTGGATGACGTCAGCTATCGTAAGGTTGTCGAGGAACTGACCGAATTATACGGCAAGAGAATCGCGCCTTTGCATTTCCCGATCCGTGAGGACGGCAAATTTGTCGGCTATGTAAACGTAGTAAAACAGGCCGGAAGGAAATATATTGACAAGGGTAAGAAGGAAGAATGCGAGATTCCGGAATACCTGAATGAATATCTGGAGAAGTACCATGAAACTTTGATGGAATCAGTAGCAGAGACAAGCGAAGAATTTATGGAGCGCTATTTTGAAGGGGATGAATTCTCCGTGACAGAGGTTTCCGCAGCGCTGGCAACCAACGTACAGGATGCAAGCATTGTTCCGGTATGCATGGGCTCTCCGGTCAACCTTCGCGGCGTATCCAACCTTCTGGATGATATCTGCGGCTATTTCCCGAGCCCGGACAAACGTTCCTGCAACGGAATCGCACAGAAGACCAACGAAATTTTTGAGGCTAACTATGACTTTGCCAAACCAAAGTCCGCATACGTATGGAAAACGATCGTGGATCCGTTCCTGGGCAAATATTCCCTGATCAAGGTATGCTCCGGCGTTATCAAATCCGACGACACCTTACTCAACGTTGAGAAGGGCAATGAAGAACGCCTGAATAAATTATATGTTCTGGAAGGCTCCAAGCCTATTGAGGTTCCTGAGCTTCATGCAGGCGATATCGGCGCCATTGCCAAATTAAACAGCGTACAGACCGGCGACAGCCTGGCAACCAAGGCTCACCCGATCCTCTATGCAAAGGCGATCATCTCCACACCTTATACTTATAAGAGATATAAGGCAGTGAAGAAGGGCGATGAGGATAAGATTTCCCAGGCCCTTGCCAAGATGATGAGCGAGGACAAGACCCTTCTTTCCGTAAATGATTCTGCCAACCGTCAGACTCTGCTTTACGGCATGGGCGACCAGCATCTGGATATCGTTGTCAACAAACTGAAAGAACGTTACAAAGTAGACGTAGAGCTTTCCAAACCAAAGGTTCCGTTCCGCGAAACTATCCGCAAGAGTTCCGACGTGGAAGGCAAGCATAAGAAACAGTCCGGCGGCCATGGACAGTACGGCCATGTTAAGATGCGTTTCGCTCCATCCGGCGATCTGGAGAACGGCTATGAATTTGAACAGGTTGTAGTAGGCGGCGCTGTTCCGAAGAACTACTTCCCGGCAGTAGAGAAGGGCCTTCAGGAATGCGTCCAGAAGGGACCGTTGGCTGCATATCCGGTAGTCGGCGTAAAAGCTACCCTGTATGACGGTTCCTACCATCCGGTAGATTCTTCAGAAATGGCATTCAAGATGGCGACCATCCTTGCATTCAAGAAGGGCTTCATGGAGGCTTCTCCGGTTCTCTTAGAGCCGATCGTTTCCATGAAGGTGACTGTTCCGGATAAATTCACAGGCGATGTTATGGGCGATCTGAATAAGCGCCGCGGACGTGTCCTGGGAATGAATCCTGACCATGCCGGCAACACTATCATTGAGGCGGACGTTCCTATGCTGGAGATCTACGGATATTCCACGGATCTGCGCTCCATGACAGGCGGAAGCGGAGACTTCTCCTATGAGTTCGCGCGTTACGAGCAGGCTCCCAGCGATATTCAGGCAAAGGAAATCGAAGCAAGAGCCAAAAATCTTGACGGCGCCGACGAATAATCAAAATCTGTTACTCTTATCAAGGACTCGTACGCGAGTCCTGGTGCTGGATTCGGGTCAGCTATGCCGACATCATTCTAAACCGAATCTCTGCACATTTGATATAAAGAGGCAGTTATAAAAAACAAGAACCGGGGTATCCTAAGATTCAGGAACCCCGGTTCTTGTTTTACCAAAAAATCCCTCCCGTCCGCCCTTCCTATCGGTAATTTTTATCAAAAACAGCCTAAAATCGTCAAGTATTTAATTTAGTACAATCTAACTCCCGTTTGTTCCCTATTAAGTACAATATCTGCCTTGACACAAAATTAACAATACTATATATTGTAGGTGTACAAGAAAAACCGAATCAACGATAAGGAGGATATTTATGAGACAGGAATGGGCTTCATTCAAAGAAGGAGTTTGGGAAAAAGAAATCAACGTACGTGATTTCATCCAGAAAAACTACACACCCTACGAGGGAGATGAATCCTTTCTGACAGGTCCGACGGAAGCAACCAAAGCATTATGGGTACAGGTTATGGAGCTTACCGAGGAGGAGCGCAAAAAGGGCGGCGTCCTGGATATGGACACTAAGATCATCTCTACAATCACCTCACACGGACCGGGATATCTGGATAAAGAAAAAGAAAAAATTGTCGGTTTTCAGACAGATAAGCCTTTCAAACGGTCTTTGCAGCCTTACGGCGGTATCCGTATGGCGATCAAGGCCTGCGAGGACAATGGCTATCATGTAGATCCGCAGATTGTAGAATTTTTTACCAAACACAGAAAAACACACAACGACGGTGTGTTTGACGCATACACCCCGGAAATGCGCGCCTGCCGTTCCAGCCATATCATCACCGGACTTCCGGACGCATACGGCCGCGGGCGAATCATCGGCGACTACAGACGTGTGGCGCTCTACGGAGTTGACCGTCTGATCGAGGACAAACAGAAACAAAAGGATACAACAAGAACCATCATGTACTCTGACGTAACCAGAGAGCGCGAAGAATTATCCGAGCAGATCAAAGCCTTAAAGGAGCTGAAGGAGCTTGGTAAGATTTACGGCTATGATATCGGAAGACCTGCCGCTAATGTACAGGAGGCGATCCAGTGGCTCTATTTTGGCTACCTGGCAGCCATCAAGGAGCAGAACGGCGCGGCAATGTCTCTTGGACGGACCTCTACCTTTATTGATATTTATGCAGAGCGCGACCTTGCAAACGGCGCCTTCACCGAACAGGAGATCCAGGAATTTGTAGATCATTTCATCATGAAGCTGCGTCTTGTAAAATTTGCAAGAACCCCGGAATACAATGCTCTGTTTTCCGGCGACCCCACCTGGGTAACAGAATCCATTGCGGGTATGGGAATTGACGGACGCTCCATGGTAACAAAGATGTCTTACCGCTACCTGCATACCCTGGAAAACCTGGGTACCGCTCCGGAACCGAACCTGACCGTGCTTTGGTCCACAAGGCTGCCGCAGAATTTCAAACGCTTCTGCGCAAAAACATCCATCATGTCCTCATCCATCCAGTATGAGAACGACGACCTGATGCGTGTGACTCACGGTGACGACTACGCCATTGCCTGCTGCGTATCTTCTATGCGTGTGGGCAAAGAGATGCAGTTCTTCGGAGCACGTGCAAACCTTGCGAAATGCCTGCTGTATGCTATTAACGGCGGTGTGGATGAGGTCAGCAAAAAGCAGGTCGGCCCCAAATTCCGTCCGATCACCTCAGAATATCTGGACTATGACGAGGTAATGGAAAAGTTCCATGAAATGATGAAATGGCTTGCGTGCGTATATGTAAATACTTTGAACGTCATTCATTATATGCATGATAAATATTGCTACGAGCGTATTCAGATGGCGCTTCATGACAAGAAAGTAACCCGCTGGTTCGCAACCGGTATTGCAGGACTTTCCGTAGTTGCAGACTCTCTGTCCGCGATCAAATATGCAAAAGTAAAAACTATCCGCGATGAAAACGGCATTGTTGTGGACTACGAAGTAGAGGGGGATTTCCCGAAATACGGCAATGACGACGACCGTGTAGATGATATCGCCTATGATATCGTACAGGATTTTATGCACTATATCAAAGGAAACCATACCTACAGAGGCGGTATTCCGACTACCTCCATCCTTACCATTACCTCCAATGTTGTATACGGTAAGGCAACCGGCTCCACACCGGACGGAAGAAAAGCAGGAGAGCCTTTTGCACCGGGCGCAAACCCCATGCACCGCAGAGACAGCCACGGCGCTGTGGCATCCTTAAGCTCCGTATCCAAGCTTCCGTTTAAGGATGCACAGGACGGTATCTCCAATACCTTCTCCATCATTCCGGGCGCGCTTGGCAAGGATGACGCGGTTCTCTTTGACGATATTGCTTTTGAACTGGAACCGGACTGCGCATGCTGCGAGCCGAATATGCCGGACGACAGAGAGAATGACTAATTGCTATTGCAGGACTAAAATATAATCACATCAAACTATAATGCAGGAGGAAAATCTTATGAATATCAGTGACGCACAGGTTGACAACTTAGTAAACTTATTGGATGGCTATGCAGAAAAAGGCGGTCATCATCTGAATGTAAACGTATTTACCAAAGACACACTTCTGGACGCTCAGGCTCATCCGGAAAAATATCCGCAGCTTACCGTTCGTGTTTCCGGTTATGCGGTAAACTTCAACAAGCTGACAAAAGAGCAGCAGGACGAGGTAATTTCCAGAACCTTCCACGAGGGAATGTAAATATGAAAACGGAATGCAGTTCAGCTTTAAAAGGACGTATCCATTCCACTGAGAGCTTCGGGACCGTTGACGGTCCCGGAGTTCGTTTTGTTGTCTTTTTTCAGGGATGTCCCATGAGATGCCAGTATTGCCACAATCCGGATACCTGGGAGCCCCACGGCGGCACGGAAATGACTGTGGATGAACTTCTCACAGAATATCGGAGAAATAAAAATTTTTATAAAAACGGCGGTATTACTGCAACCGGAGGGGAACCTTTGATGCAGCTTCCCTTCCTGACAGAGCTTTTCCAAAAGGCAAAAGCCGAGGGCATCCACACCTGCCTGGATACCTCCGGCATTATGTACCGTCGTGAACGGGATACAGAATTTCAGTCATTATTTCAAAATCTCGATCTGGTGCTCCTGGATTTTAAGCACAGCTCGCCGGAAGGACACTTAAAGCTCACCGGACAGAAGCAGGAGCATATTCTGGAATTTGCACAGGCATTGGAAAAAGCACGGATCCCCATGATCGTCCGCCATGTGGTAGTTCCGGGAATCACAGACGGAGCGGAGCATCTTACCGCCCTTGGACACCTGATTGGGAAATTCCGTAATCTCAAGGGGCTGGAGGTCCTTCCTTATCATACCATGGGCGTGGCAAAATATAAGAATCTCGGGATCCCATATCCTCTGGAGGGTCTGGAAAATATGGACCCGGCCCGGGCAAAGGAAGCCCGGGAAATACTCCTGAATGCCATCCGGGAAACACGGCGGCAGCTATCATAATGATAGCTGCCCCTCATCCTGTATTGCCTCCGCTTCCAATAGTCCGTCCACATACTCTGTGGGATTATGGACAATTTTTCCTGTATTCATGATTTGAATCTCAAATTCACCCTCAAACCGGATAATATGCTGCAGATATACTGTCAGATCCTTTTCCTTAGCAATCTTTAAGACCCATTTCGCACAACTATTCCCGCAATTGGATAAATTGTAGACAAAGGAATCGTCCTTCAACATCAATATCAAAACTTTCACACTGCCAGATAAGTCTTTCGGCGTGATTGAACCCAAAACGGGGCTTTCGATAATATGTGCGCTGATCACAGTGGAATGATCGACGTCTTTGATCATCTCCTTTACAAATTCATCCTCGATCCATTCATCTTCGTATACATTATCAAAATAAGAAGGGGCATCATTCATATATTTTACCCCGCCATAGTACCATATTTTCAGCATATCCCCTTTTTCACCTTTCCATTTGTCTTGCCTTTAAGCTTACATTTGCAGTATTTTTATGTCAAGTATATTTTCCAATGAAGAAACATGCATCCGTATTCAATGAGGCTTTCAGGTAATCATAGATGATACAAGTCTTTGATTGTAAATCCAGATACACTCTGGTATAATTCGGTATATAGCCGATTGCTTATGGTAGTTATGGCTATTTTTCACCAAATAACATTATTATTTATAAAGAAGGAGAAAAAATGTTCAGAAAAAAAGGAAAGCTTTTTGCCATAATCGCAGTCATTATCCTTGCTGCCCTTTATTATTACGTCACGATCCCGGCAATCAACATTCATGCCAGCGGATTCTGGGTATTCCTGTTGGCAGTGATGATTCTTATTCTATTGATCTATGGCAGCCGCCGCATACGGTCCGTTTCGGAAATAAGGCAAAACAAGGTTTTAAAGATCGGTGTCGGCGCCGTTCTGCTGGTAATCGTTGTCTATGCGGCAGGTTCTGTTTTATCATCACCGATCATCAATGCCAATAAGTATCAGAAACTGATCGAACCGGAAACAAGCAGCTTTACAGACGATATCAAGCAGGTAAGCTATAACCAGATTCCCCTTTTGGATAAGGATTCTGCAGAACTGCTTGGAAACCGTAAGATGGGAAGCATGGTGGATATGGTCTCCCAGTTTGAGGTCAGCAGCCTTTATTCCCAGATTAACTACAAAGGGCGTCCGGTCCGTGTAACACCGCTTGTCTATGCAAGCCCCATCAAATGGCTGACAAATATGCGTCAGGGAATCCCGGCCTACATCACCATCGATATGGCGACCCAGAATACGGAGCTTGTAAAGCTTGATAAAGGAATGCGCTACTCAGAATCCGAATATTTTAACCGGAATATTTACCGCCACTTAAGGTTTAAATATCCAACCTATATCTTTGACCAGTTAAGCTTTGAAATCGACGAGGACGGTGTCCCTTACTGGATCTGTCCAGTAAAAAAATTCAACATCGGTTTATTCGGCGGCCAGACCATCGGCAGGGTGGTTCTTTGCAACGCAGTTACGGGAGAATGCACGGATTATAAGGTTGAAGACTGCCCTACATGGGTAGACCGGGTTTACCCTGCAGACTTGCTTATCCAGCTTTATGACTACCATGGAACCCTGAAAAACGGTTTCTTTAACAGCATTCTTGGACAGAAAGGCTGTCTGCAGACCACGGAAGGCTACAATTACCTTGCCATTGACGACGATGTCTGGGTTTATACCGGCGTAACTTCTGTCAGCGGCGACCGTTCCAACGTGGGCTTTGTGCTCATGAACCAGCGTACAAAAGAAACAAAATACTATGAAATCCCCGGAGCGGAAGAGTATTCAGCAATGGAATCCGCAGAAGGTCAGGTGCAGAACCTTGGATATCAGGCAACCTTCCCGCTGCTTTTAAATATCGCTGACGAACCCACTTACTTTATCGCCTTGAAGGATAATGCAGGACTGGTCAAAAAATATGCGATGCTCAACATCCAGAAATACCAGAACGTTGCCATCGGCGACACGGTTTCCGCCTGTGAAAAAACCTATATCAAAATGATCAAAGGCAGCAGCGCTGTGATCGCCGATGAAAACACCAAAAGCATTACCGGAAAGATCAAACGCATGGCACAGGGAGTTATCGATGGAAACACCCATTTTTACCTGGTCCTTGACAACCGTGAGGATCTGATCTTTGATGTGCCCATTACTGATTTCCTCGGCATTGTAAAATACGAAGAAGGAGATACCATCACGATTTCCTACAATGAAGGAACTCCCGCCTGCACGGTCATCACTTTAACAGGGGAAGCAGGAGATGCCGAAGGCTCTGTAGAAACCGGGGAGGGCGGAGAAGAAGCGGACGGTACCGGCGATATCTCGTAAGCTGCTGATAAAACCGTGCATCCCTACTTGACAAATTCCTGTCAGGTCGTTAAAATAGCAAGTAGTTTTACAGGTAAATGCGAAGAAGAGGAGTAGTAGAATCCAGAAGCGTGTACAGAGAACTGCCGGACGGTGCAAGGCAGGGACGTGAGGATTTGAACTCGCCTTGGAGCAGCCGGGATGAAGGAGTAAGCCGTTTGCACAGGTGAATGGCAGGCTTTCTAGTTTCGGACGGGAATTCCCGTTACAGAAGAATGAGTGCATCGGGGAATCCGATGAATTAGAGTGGTACCACGGAAGATTATTTACGCCTTTCGTCTCTAGCCCGCTGACACATTGTATAAAAGCCTGTGTGCCAGTAATCAGCCGGGGATGGAAGGCGTCGTTTCTTTTATCCCTGGATTCCTTATAAACATGCAAGGGAATATTATACAAATTTTTCAGGAGGAATGAAATCATGGCTGCACCTTATAATCATAAGGCAATTGAAGCAAAATGGCGCACCAACTGGGAAAAGAACCCGGTAAACGTCAACGATGGAA
>JAUNGB010000171.1 GCA_030524715.1 Eubacteriales bacterium
ATAAAAAAAGATTGTTTATCAGATGATGATTTTGAAGAGATTGCCGGTTTAGAGATGTTCCTCGAGGAAATCCCAGACTATCTTGCCCTTGATATTACAACAGAATACCAACGGCTAAAAGCAGATTTTGAAAAGAGAGAGGATATCTGATGGTAAAAGTAAAACGAACATTTCCGGCACCCGGATCACTGGAAAAAAAAATCCCTGAAAATTTCAGGAAGTTATTGGGAAGCTGATGTGGTTGAACAGTTAAAAACGGATTTTCATAATAAATGCTATCTATGTGAGATGAAGGATCTTCAAGACCCGCAGATAGAACATCTGCTGCCACATAAAAATGGCAGATATCCCGAACGGAAATATGACTGGAATAATTTATTTTGGTCCTGTGCCCATTGTAACAGTATGAAAAATCAGGATAAATATGATGCAGGGATCATAGACTGCTGCCGCCAGGATCCGGAGGAACTAATTTTCTTCCGTTTGCGGGATAAGCAGGTGGAGATCACAACAACCGTATCGGGAAATGATAAAACCTCTGCATTAACAGCGGAACTGATCTATGAGATATTTAATAAGTCCAATACTGGAATGCGTGTATATAAAAGTGCTGTACGCCTTAAGCTTTTAACAAAGGAAATTAGCACTCTTTTATTAAGGTAGAAGTATCTTACGAAAATACTTCTACCTTAATTCAATTTACAAGAAAATTACACCTCGAATACCGTCTTAGCAAGTAAGGATACCCTACAGGGGACTTTCTGTTTTCAGAGCATATGACTTTTTCTTTAGCTTTAAAGGAATAACCCCAGAAAAAAACCACTCGATAAACTCGAAATATCTTTTGCTATTTTTCTTGTTATTCCGGGTTGCCATCAATGTTTTCGAGTGGAAATCGAGTTTTTATCGGGTTTCACTCGATTTCACGTATTTACCAGGACGCCCTGCTCCAACTAATTGAATCAAAGATTCTCCCCTCATCTTATCCAAGGCGCTTCTTGCTTGCTGCTTAGTAAATCCGCACAATTCTCTGGCTTTTTCATTTGTGATAAGCAGCAGGGGGGATTTGATCTAAGACCAGGTTGATGTAAGGCTTCTGTCCGGAAAATCTCCATCCAGAAATTCCGCAGCGCTGATGATGCGTGGATCTGTAATCGAAGATTCAAGAAAATCTTTGTCACCGGTCAGAAGCAGGTCAGCGTGTGCGTCCAGTGCGGCACGTAGAATCGGCCTGTCTTTGGCATCCCTTATGTGCGATTCGGATTCCGTGATATCCACGGGGGTTTTAACCAGTTTGACACTGAGCAGCATATTAAAGAGAAACGCTTCCAGTTCTGTCTGTTTTTGGGGGAATTTTTGCCTGAATTTCCTATGCAATTCCTCTACAATATAATCACACACGATTGGCTGGTACGGTGGTGTGATTGCCTTAAAAAAAGCCTGGGCTGCCCTGCCAGATGGGCTGATTGCTGCGGCGATGATTATATTGGTATCAATCATTATTCTCATAAACCAGCCTCATCTCCGCCATCGGACACGGCTCCGCTGTCTTTATCAGCAACATTTTTTTCAGATGGAGTTCTGCTGTTGATGATTTCGAGGTTTTCCTCACGTCTGGACTGGGTGATCCACTCAGCTATGTCTTCATCTGTGCCAAGACCAACCTTCGCACCTTCGCCTGCCATCTGCCTCTGGAACTTCTGCATGGCGTAGATAGCGGAATTAATGACCCTGACCGAGCCGTCCTCCACAATAAAAGTTACGCGGTCACCTGTGGTAACACCAAGCACGGCGCGTATATCTTTTGGGATCGTTACTTGCCCCTTGGACATGACCTTTGCATCATTTACTAAGATTTCAGACATTTTTTCTATACCTCCTATTCTACCGACCTACTTGATCAACTTGCTGTACCTGTGTAGGCTGTATCGATATTTTTCTGGCACTTCCTTGTATTATAGTGTATCTGTCAAAAAGTAGGGAAGTAGGGTTTCCCTACTACTAGTATATGCGTCCGAAAGGAAAAAGTCAAGGGATGCAGGAAAAAATGACGATTAGTAAATGTTTGGTATAAATTGTCAAAGTAAATGCAACCCATATTTCCAACCTCAGTTGCGTTTACTTTGGCAATCGGCCTTGTTGCATTTACAAATGATATTGATTTATTATTCATTTAAATTTTATTGTGAACCGGCGAATTGTCGGCGGAGCTAATGGCACGTTATAATAGGTGCTTTTGTCTCCCTGACTGCGCCGTCAGTCTGAAAAATTCACTTTTTCATCGGAGAAACGGCACAATCTCGTAGCTTTATTTTAAAAGAGCAGGCAGTCCTTTTAAAATAAGGCCATGAGCACAAACGTGGTCACAGCCTTAAAATTAAATAATTATGGTTTAGAAATTCTGATTATTGACTGCAGCAAGGATGATCTCATCATCAATGACCTGGCGTTCCTGCTGGGCGCCGATCGTCAAGGCGTCTGTCATGAGGTTATCGATGAGGCGTGGATTGCCACGGGAGTATCCGTGGATAGCGCCAAGAGCAGCTTCGCTGATGATGCTGCGTGAAGCACCGGCACAGTTCAGTTTGTGAAGGATATACTCCGATACTTCATGGTCATCGAGCCCTTCATAATTATAGTGGATGGTGATGCGCTGACGGAGTGCTTCATGGATCGGTTTGCGGAGGATGTCATTGAGGTGTGACTCACCGCAAAGGATCAGGGTAAAGCAGTTCAGGGAATCATAGCCGTAATTCATGAGCATCTTGATGTCATTGAGGATGCCATTGCTGAGGTACTGGGCTTCATCAATGGCAAGGAGCAGGGGCTGGTGCTTGTCCCGGTACAGGTAGGTGATCTGCTCCTGGATGGCTTTGAACATGGCCGGTTTACCGCCTTTATCAGAGACACCCAGAATGGAACAGAACTGTTTATAGAAGTCAGCGACACTGATGGTGGACAGGCACATATACTCCATATGGTACTGGTTGGGGTTCAGGCTTTTGGCAAAGCACCGCAGTGCATAGGATTTGCCCATGCCGGGAAGAGCGGTAAAAACCCCGATCCCCCGGATGTTTTTCAGGTGGTTGAGACGGACATTCATTTCCATAAAGTCTTTGGAACGGAAACAGTCCTTTTCTTTGAGTTGCTGTTTGTCAAAAGGGTTGAAAGTAAGCCCATAAAAAGAGTTAAAAACCATGTTTATCCTCCGATCTTTGAATAGTCAAGTGCAGGCCCATTGTTACGCTTGGTATGACAGTTTTCATATTTATTGGTCTTACGGATTGGAAAACGGTTTCCTTCATATAAGATGAAGGCAGAATCCATGTCGTCGGGAAGGAAACGGATCTCTACTGTGGAAGAGATAAACTGCATGGGACAGTCATAGCTGACCTTGTCAATGGAGACCGTGGAATCTTTGCGTACCTTGCGGGTAATGCGGTTGAAGAAGCAGTGATCAAGCCATTCCCGTGATTCAGGGATGCGGGGATGGTCTTTCGTGTTCTGGTAACGTTCCATAGGAGTACAGCTGATGCCGGAATGGACGGTGGTGTTGTAGGAACGCATATAATCCCTGAGCATGGAGTTGAACTGGGCCAGGGAAGTGATGCGTGAAGGATCAAGGGAGTATAACCAGCGTTCTTTCAGGGTGCGCCACTGCCTCTCCGATTTTTATCCGAATATTCGGATAAAAATCGTTATACGAAGCATTTTATTATCCGCATCTTTTTTGAAAGGTATTGTA
>JAUNGB010000069.1 GCA_030524715.1 Eubacteriales bacterium
AGGCAGGAACGACGCAAGGAGGGCATGCCTTCCGGCATGTTAAAAAATATGAAACGATTGCTGAGAAGCTGGAAATGTATTTTGCCGGATATTTTATATTATACAGGGAAAGCTGAGATGAAGAGGCTGGTCAGAGAGGATGTGGCCCATTATATGATATGGCATCCGGATTGGGTGAGCACCAGCTTTTGCAGGCGCCTTAACACTCTTCTGGTATATGAGAAACCATTCCGTAACGTCTTTTATTACAGAGTGGGAAAAGGGATTTTAGCACAGCTTTCCGCTGTATTTTTACAGCCCTTGAAAACAGTGGAAATTGGAGGCAGAATTGAAGGCGGTCTGGTGGTTTCCCATAATTTTTCTGTTATTTCTCCGGAGACGGCGGGAAAAAATCTGCGGATCGGACCGGGAGTTGTGATTGGAAATAACAGGGATTGCTATCCGGTGATCGGGGATAACGTATATATTGCCAGTAACGCTACTGTTATCGGTGATATCCGGATTGGAAATAATGTGATTATCGGAGCAGGCTCCGTAGTAACCAAAGATGTGCCGGATAACAGTGTCTATGTGGGAAATCCGGCACATCTGTTAAGGACATTGGATTAATATCGGCTGCTTTTTTCATTGGAAGCGGAGGAAACAGTCAGGGTAAAGGTCCCATCCTTATAGGAAATCCCGGGGTCATAGTTCCCTGATTCCTGAATGGAAAGATGATAATTGGTAACGGGAATCTGTTCCAATTGTTCTGCCGCTATTTCTCCCATGAGAAGCTGTCCTTTTCGGTTGGGATGCAGGGCATCGTCCGTCCTTAAATAAAGGGCGCTTTCTTCCTCAGAAACAGGCCAGTTTTCAAAATCGATAACCACAAGGCCATACTCGGAGGCTGTTTGCCGTATCAGTTGATTGCATTGGCTGATCGTTGATGAATACTCTGTATATACCTGTGGATAAGTAAAAAGAATCAGGTTTGCCTGAGGATACGTATCCTGTAATTCATCCAGCATTCTGCGGTAATCATCCTTCAGATCATCAGGTGTTCTGCCTCTGATCAGATCATTGATACCAAGAAGGATCAGGATATCGTCAGGGGTGCGTGAATCACTTTTTAAGAGAGGAATGCGGTCATAGGCTGTATTTGAGGCGTCGTCTGAAGTACTGACGTTTACGCCGGAGCCGCCGGAGGACTGGTTGGAAAGAAGCTTCATTCCAAGAGAAGAAGCGGCCTGATACCACCATTTGCAGTCAAGCCCGTATCCTTCACCGGCATTTCCGTATTCCCCTTCAACTACCTCAGAGAGGCTGTCACCCAGTATGGAGAACCAGTGGCCAAAAAGAGACGGGGTATTTCCAAAGGACTGTCCAACGGAGGTATCTTCGTCGGCATTTGAAAAATAAATAAAAGGGCTTTGACGGAAAATATCTAAATCTGTCTGCCAGTTATTGGAAGACGACAGTATGGCGTCAGCGGCAGTTTTGCCGGATGCAGTTATTGAAATTTTAAATTCCGCATCCGATTGGGGAGTATTTTCCCATGAGGTACGGACAGAAACAGGAACGCTGACCGCGGTGTAGGTGACGGAAGTGCCGTTTACTTCAGGCGTATAGCCCGGGACTGTTTCCCCGGGACAGATGGAATAGACAACGGGGCTTTTTTTATCAGAATCCAGCGTCTGTACGGAGAAAAGTTCATCAGAATTTAAGTGCGATACATAGACGCAGGAAGCGTTATCAGGAAGAGAAAAGTCTGTTTCTCCCCGTGGGCATTGCTTAACTATGGAACCGCTTTGGTCTGAAAGAAAATCGCCTTCGGCGTTTTCAAAAAAAGCCAGATAGGGAGTATCCGTACTGTTTATAACGCGGAGCGTTGCCTTAGCAGATGAATCAGAACTTTCTGATAAATCATATTCAGAGGTTGCCCAGTTTGAGTCAGCCGTGTACTGCAGCCATGACTGGCCGCTTTCATCAACAGATTCTGTTTCCCATTTGGCAGCGTCGTCTGAGGAAACGGCAGTAAGATCTGTCCCCAGGGAAAAAGCAGGAAGTTCAGTGATCGAGGTAGTCCAGTTTTGGGCTGCGGATAAGGTGATTTCCTGATAATCAAGGCCGTTTTTCAGGAGCATAAGCTTAACTTCGGAAGGTCTGGCGGAACAGTTATCCTCCTGATCTTCCCATACAATGGAAACCGGGACGTCAATGGAGGCACTGTCCGTCTGTTCCGCAGCATGAACAGGACAGGCAAGTAATAAAAAAATGGCTGCGGCGGTTGAAAGTTTAGAAATAATGGTCATAGCGAAGCTTCCTTTCTTTTGATGTATGTAGTATATCATAGAACTAACGGATAAAGCAACAAGATGGAATGGCCAACGAAAATGGAGGAACTAAAAAAGAAATGCGGACAAAGAAAACAGTTATGAATCTGATCGCAGGCTTTGGAGGCCAGTTAATAGGCGGGATCTTATCCTTTGTGGCGAGGATCGTTTTTGTCAAATTTCTGTCGGCGGAGTATCTTGGGGTAAATGGATTATTCTCCAACATTTTAGCGATTCTGGCGCTGTCTGATCTGGGGATTGGAACCGCTATCGTTTACAGTCTTTATGAACCGGTAGCCAAAGGCGACGAAGATGCCATATGCAGGCTGATGAATTTATATAAGTATGCATATCGGGTTATTGCGCTGGTGATCTTTGTTATGGGAACGGCGATCTGTCCGTTTTTGAATGTATTTATTAAGGGCGATCCGGGAATTGAGCATTTGCGGGTGATCTATATGATGTACCTGCTGGATGTTGTAGCCTCCTATCTTGTCGCCTATAAAACAACCATTTTTCATGCTGAACAGAAAATATATGTTCGTTTGATCATTGAGCAGATTGTAAATGCCGTCCGGATTATATTTCAGATCGTTGTACTGGCGCTGACCGGAAATTTCATTCTGTATCTTCTGCTGCAGATTATTGGTTCATTGTTCACAAATTTATGGGTATCCCATGAAGTGGATAAAACCCATCCTTATCTGAAGCACGGCCGGGGGCTGCCGGATAAGAAAACAACAAAGGATATTATAAAGAATGTAAAGGCCATGAGCATGCACAGACTGGGAACGGTCATTGTACAGGGGACGGATAATATGCTGATGTCCGTGTTTGTCGGCCTGACCAGCGTAGGGATTTATTCCAATTACAATCTTATTATCAGTAATGTAAACACATTGTTTTATAAGATTTATAATGCTTTGGTGGGAGGCGTGGGAAATCTTGTGGCTACGGAAGAGGATGAAAAGATATATGAAGTTTACCGGACCATTGAGTTTGCTTTGTATTTATTTTTTGCCTTCGTTTCGGCAGGATTGATCTGTTTTTTTAATCCGGTAGTCAGAATTTTTTTCGGCGAAAAGTATTTGTTTAGCATGCCGATCGTCGCCTGTATTGTCATAAACTTTTATATTACAGGTATGCGTCAGGCAAACCTGATGTTCCGTGATGCTATGGGGCTTTTCTGGTATGACCGCTACAAGCCCGTCGCGGAGTCTGTGATTAACCTGATAGTATCCGTATACCTGGTTCGGCACTATGAAGTAATCGGTATTTTTATTGGTACCATCGTGAGTTCTCTTACGGTGGACTTCTGGGTGGAGCCTTACGTGCTAATGAAATATGGAATGAAAACCGACTGGAAAAAAAGACTGAAAAAATACTTTGCCCTTTATGGAATACGGACTGTGACAGCAGCGGCGGCAGGGGCGGTATCCTGGATGGCGTGCTGCAAAATACCGGATAGAAATCTGTTGTGGATTATCGTGAAGATCATGGTATTTTCTGCCGTTTATCTGTTATGTATGGCCGCGGCATTTTCACGTAAGAGGGAATTTCAGGATATTGTGCGGCGTGCCGGAGAGCTTGTGAAAAGAATTCTGAAGAAAAAATGAGTGGAAAGGTTGAGGGATATGAAAAAGAGAACGATAGTAGTTGTGATTGCTTTTCTGCTTTTGGCTGCGGGATGCGGAGCAATCTGGATAAAAAAAGAATTTCGGAGGAATGAGCAGACGCCCTTTGAAAGATACGGCATACTTAATGTGGAAGGAGGAAAGCTTTTGGATGAGTCCGGAAATGAGGTCCAATTGAGAGGAGTTAGTACCACTCATATAGGATGGGCTCCGGAATATGTCTGTGAAGATACTTTCCGCACACTGAGGGATGAATGGAAAATAAATGCCGTTCGTATTGTCATGTACACAGAGGCTTTTGAGACCGGATATTGTGACAGTGACAGAAAAGAGGAATATAAGGATATCGTTGAGAAAGGAGTAAAGGCTGCTGAAAATCTGGGACTTTATGTGATTATCGACTGGCATACCCTGACAGACGGAGATCCTAATATATATGCGGATGAAGCAGAAGAATTTTTTCGGGACATGACAGGGCGGTTCAGAGACTGCCATCATGTGATTTATGAGATATGCAATGAACCAAACGGCGACGGCAACTGGGAGAGGATAAAGGAGTATGCGCAAAGGATAATCCCTGTAATACGCAATGAAATACCGGACAGCCTTATTCTTGTGGGGACTCCGGATTATAGCCAGGCTGTGGACGAGGCGGCGGATGATCCGTTAGCGGAATTTGAAAATATTATGTATACGCTGCATTTTTATGCAGGCTCTTTTAAACAGCCGCTCAGGGACAAATTGTTATATGCACTGGAAAAAAATCTTCCGGTATTTATTTCTGAATGCAATATTACAGAAGCATTACTGGATGGAGAAATAGATTATACAGAGGGGGACAGATGGTTTGAACTGATAGACGATTATCAATTAAGCTACATGGCGTTCAGCCTCTGCAATTCAGGAGAAACCCTGGCTCTGATCAGGGAAGACTGCGATAAAATCAGCAATTGGGAAGAAAATGATCTTTCAGAGGTTGGAAACTGGTTTAAAAAGAAATTTACAGAAACATGGGAGAGGGAGAACAAATGAGTAAAAAAGAAATCATCAATTATCTGATCGCAAATAATACGGCGCTGCCATTGGCACAGATTGTCCTGGGACTGCTTGTGGCGCTGTTTCTGGCATTTTGTGAGTATCATATTTACCGTGCTACCTACAGCGGGGTAAAATATTCAAAAGAATTTAATACTACCCTGATGATGCTGTGTATCATTACGACGCTTGTTATTATGATCATAGGCAGTAACCTGACGTTATCTCTGGGATTGGTAGGCGCTTTATCGATCATTCGTTTCAGAACCGCGGTAAAGGACGCAAAGGATGCAGCTTATCTCTTTTGGTCCATCGGTATCGGACTGGCATGCGGGAGCAGCCTGTATGTGATCGGTCTGGTGGGTTCTGCGGTTATAGCCGCGATGCTTTTGGTTCTGCATAAGATCCGCTGCTTTGACGAGAATGCATATTTATTAATTGTGCGGGGAACCTACGAGGATCAGGGTAAGGTGGAAACGCTTTTAAAAGGCAAGGTAAGAAGGTGCCGTTTGAGAATGGTAAATGAAAATGGGGAAATGCAGGAATGTACTTATGAAATTTCTGTAAATAAGGATGCCCGGGAATTGCTGGAGGCTATTCGGGAATTGCAGACTGGCTGCAGTGTGCATCTTGTATCTTACGCGGGAGAGCTTACGGGAGAATAAGGGATGAAGATCATAAAAAAGTCCTATCTTACGTTGGGAAGCATTTTATTGTTGATTGCCGCAGGAATTATCCTTTGTTTGTATGTGGGGAGCGGGAATGGAGATGGTTCAGGATTGTGTATTAATGAGATCCTGTTCAGCTCTTCCTGGATTGAGGGAAAAGATCCTGATCATCCCACAGAATGGATTGAATTATACAACGGGACGGAACAGGAAATAAATCTGAAGAGTTATGCGCTTTCAGATGATATGGATGATATAGAAAAATGGATATTTCCGGACGTTACTATCGAGGCAGGAGATTATCTGCTTGTATATGCGGAAAAGTATGCGGGAGAGGGATTAAAAACAAACTTTAATCTGGCAAATGAGGGCGAGACGGTGATTTTCAGTTCTCCGGAAGGGGAGATTATCGATCTGTTCAGAACCGACGAGGTTTACGAGGATTATTCCATAGGAAGATATCCGGATGGAGGAGATCTTGCGGTATTGAGCCGGGCAACTGCGGGAGTATCGAATAATATCTCTCATGTTGCGATGTATGTTCAGGATTCAGAAGATATTCCCTTTGGCGATATATGCTTTTCTCATGAAGGAGGGTATTATCAGGAAGCCTTTTCGCTGGAATTAAGCGCCGCCGGGGATGAAACGATTGTTTATACATTAGATGGCTCGGAACCCGGACTCACTTCCAAAGTATACAAAGGAGCCATCGAAATCAGAAACCGCGAAAATGAAGAAAATTTATATGCGGGAAAAGTATCCACTTCTTATCTGGATTATGGGATCAATCAGGTAAATGAGGATCCGATCCCCAAAGGCACCGTAGTCCGGGCGAGATTGATCAAAAACGGAATACTGGATTCTGAGATATATACAAAAACGTATTTTGTGGGAATGAAAGAAAGTATTACTTCTATATCAATTGTGACAGATCCGGAAAATTTATTCGATCCGGATAAGGGAATTTATACGAAGGGAAAAATATTCGACTGGGAAATGAGAAGTTCAGACCTGGAACAGAAAAATGATATCTATTATATAGGAAACTATTCTATAAAAGGAGAAGTTTCTGAAAGACCGGCTCATTTGGAAGTGTATTCTTCGGAAGGAGCGCTTCTGGCAGATCAGAATATCGGAATCAGGATCGGGGCGGGAATGCACAAAAGAAAAGGACTGAATAAAACGCTCAGGCTGTTTGCGTCTGAGAAATATGATCAGGAGACTTCTTTTGACCTGTCCGGGAAATATTCTGAAGACGGATCGGAGAATCCCACAGAATTAGTTGTACGGACAAATCAGGATTATGTCCGTCAGGTTCTGAGCGACGCTTTTATAACGACTCTGTTTCTTGACGAGGGCATGGGCGTACAGATGTATGAACCTGTAGTTTTGTATATTGACGGTGAATTTTGGGGATTGGCTGCTCTGAGGGAAAAAAGCGGAGAGGAATTGATATGCAGCCATTTTAATATAAAAAAAGACGACCTGGTTTTGCTGTCTACATCAAAAAATATAAAAGAGGATTATGAAAATCAGTTAGGGGTTGACAAAGGAACAGAGGAAGATCTGCAGGATTATTTATCCCTGATCACTTATGTACAGGAGCATGATATGAGCCTTGAAGAAAATTATGAATATATAGCAGACAGAATGGACATGGATTCTTTTATAAAGAATTGGTGGGCCCATATTTATTTTGCTTCAAGAGACTGGCCGGATAATAACATCAGGGTTTTCCGTGCAAAAAATACATCCGGCGAAGCTGCAAAGTGGCGCTATGTTTTGTTCGATATGGATGAAAGCGGCATGGACTATGATCATAATACGCTGCTGTACGCTATGGGAATGGAAGAAAGAAACTATGAAAACTGGGAATCCGGCAACGGGAAAGCTCAGGAGTGGTCTGTACGGTTATTTGGCGGCCTGATGAAAAATTCTGTATTCAGGCAGAAATTTTACGAACAGTATCTGGAGTACCGGGAAACTGTTTTTGAGCCGTCATTTTTAAAGGAATATCTGACAGAAATGATAAAAGAAGCCGAGCCATATTTCGACCTTACGGAAAACCGGTGGAAGGTTGAAAGAAGCGACTGGTTTAAAACTGTTTTAAGTATTCTTCCGGATACAATTGCAGAAAAGCTGGATGAGACATGGATTATGGATATTGAAGGCGGACTGGAAGAAATGTATACATTTGTGGAAAACCGGCGGGATTACATGGACGGGTTTATGAAAGAATATTATCAGACGTGGGGGGAAAACATCGAACTAAAATGAAGAAAGAATACAGGACAGAAGCAAAGTATCTATTAAATTTTCAGGAATATTATGTACTGAAAAATATTTTGTCAGAGGTTATGACGCCGGATCAGAATGGGTCTGAAAAGGGCGGATATACAGTTAAAAGCATTTATTTTGATTCTGTGGAAAATTCAAGCTATATGGAGAAGGTAGACGGGATTCTTGAAAGAAAAAAAATAAGAATCCGTTCCTATGGGTTACAGGAGTCGGACTGGGTAAAGCTTGAGATTAAAAATAAGTGGAATGCGGGGATTTATAAAGAGGTGTCCGGGTTAAGCAAAGCAGATGCGGAAGCTTTGCTCCGATACGAAGCAGAGCCGTTGCTGAGATACGAAAATAAAGCTGCCCAAAAGGTGTACAGAATGATGAAAGAAGATATTTACAGGCCTGTAGTGGCGATCGATTACGAAAGAGAGGCTTATACGCTTCCCTTTTATGAGATCAGAATTACCTTTGACAAAAACCTCAGGGCGTCCGTAGAAAATCTGAAGTGCATGGACGGCTCAAGAACATATTTTCCGGTACTTGATAATACCTGTATAATTCTGGAAGTAAAATATAATTATTATATACCCGCGTATATAAAAAGAATTTTGGGAACTGTGACAGGCGTCCAGTTATCTGTGAGCAAGTACTGTATGGCGCGTCAATTGCTGGGATAACCATCTTAATTGACGTAATAACAGCATATTAAGATTCTTTTTAAGACAGTGGTAAAGGTTATACATAATGAGGATGCCTGCTGAAAGGTTGGGAGAAATGTAAATATGAAAGGGAATAGAAGTGTAGTATTGGAATCGGATGTTAAAAAGGCCTGGAAAAATGATGAATTTGAGATTTTTTTACAGCCGCAGATTAATGCTGAAAACCAAAATATTGAAGGATTTGAAGCATTGATCCGTTGGGCGCATCCTGTTCATGGTATTTTGGAACCCAGTGAATTTTTGCCCATAATCAGAGGAATACAGATGATCGAGCGTCTGGATTTTCTTGTGTTCGAAAAGGTATGTGCTTTTCTTCACAAACGTCATGAAGAGAATAAAAAATTATTCTGTATATCCTGCAACTTTGAAAGGGAACATTTTATAAAAAGTAATTTTGTCGAAACCCTGGAGAAGATTCGTAAGCGTTACCGGATTTCAGCAGAATATCTTGCAATAGAAATTCTGGAGGGAAAGTCCTTTGAGGAAGAAAAAATGGTTCAGGCAAATGTAGCGGAATTGAATTCTCTGCAATATCAGGTTTGTCTGGACGACTGCGGCGCGGCTGATTCAGTAATGAGCGACCTGTTGTTTCACAGTATTACCCATATCAAAATCGATAAAAAAATAGTGGATCATATTGAACGGAAGAATGTGCAGGTTTTACTGCAGGGACTTTGCGGTATTGCCCACAGACTTTCCTACAGGGTAGTATGTGAAGGCGTGGAAACAAAGAGGCAATTGGAACTGGCAAAAAAATGCGGCGTCGATTCAATTCAGGGGTTCTATTTCTTTAAGCCTATGGATACGGATCGGGCTGAAATTCTGTATGATCGTTATACCGGAATTTAAAAATACAGGAGGCGGAAACATTATCTGTACGGCAGACTCTTTCTGATTCATGCACTGATAGTTGTATTGCTGGGCAATATATGAAGAAAGGCAGGTAGAATGATAGCCTGTGAACAGTACCAGGAGGTTTGTATGTTATACGGAGCCTATATCGTATATTGAACTTTTTGCAAATTTATGGTATAAGATTAAACAGAGACATTTCTGAACAGGGAGGGACAACATGAGTTTAGCAGACAATATTTTTATAAATATGTGCCAGGATATTATCGAAAACGGCACCAGCACAGAGGGCGAAAAGGTGCGTCCTGTCTGGGAGGACGGGACGCCTGCATATACGATCAAACGGTTCGGCGTTGTGAACCGCTACGATCTGCGGAAGGAATTTCCCGCGCTGACCCTGCGCCGTACGGCTTTGAAAAGCGCTATGGATGAAATTTTATGGATCTGGCAGAAAAAATCCAACAATATCCACGATTTAACCCCCCACATCTGGGACAGCTGGGCGGACGAAAACGGTTCTATCGGCAAGGCCTATGGCTATCAGATGAGCGTGAAGCACCAGTATAAAGAGGGGATGATGGATCAGGTGGACCGGGTTCTCTATGACCTTAAGAATAATCCCTACAGCAGAAGGATCATGACAAACATTTATGTACATCAGGATCTGCATGAAATGAATCTTTATCCCTGCGCCTATTCCATGACCTTTAACGTGACAAAGGAGCCGGGAAAGGAGAAGCTGACGCTGAACGCGATCCTGAACCAGCGCTCCCAGGATATTCTGGCGGCAAATAACTGGAACGTGTGCCAGTATTCCATCCTTCTTATGATGTTCGCGCAGGTTTGCGATATGGAGGCAGGAGAATTGCTGCATGTAATTTCAGACTGCCATATTTATGACCGCCATGTGCCGGTGATAAAGGAACTGATCTCCAGAACCCCGTATCCGGCGCCTACAGTAAAGCTGAATCCGGAAATCAGGAATTTTTATGACTTTACTACAGACGATTTAATTGTGGAGAATTATCAGACATGGCCGCAGATCAAAAATATTCCTATTGCCATATAGGTTTAGCCATGCCGCCGGGAACAATGACCAAACACACTTTAACGAACTGCAGAATGGTTTCCGGCTGCGCGGTATTAATACTATGATTTCAGAAGAAAAGAGGAACTTGTATGAATATTATTGTAGCAGCAGATAAAAACTGGGCCATCGGCAAGGACAACAAACTTCTTGTGAGTATTCCGGCAGATATGAAAATGTTCCGTCAGGAAACAACCGGAAAGGTAGTGGTCATGGGACGGAAAACGCTGGAAAGCTTCCCCAATGGGCTTCCGCTGAAAAACAGGACGAATATTGTCCTGACTTCAAACAGGAATTATAGTGTAAAGGACGCCGTTATTGTCCATTCGTTGGAAGAGCTTCTGGAAGAAATCAAAAAGTATCCCACAGAGCAGGTGTACTGCATCGGCGGGGACAGCATTTATAAGCAGCTTCTTCCTTATTGCGATACTGCCCATGTGACAAAGATTAATTTTGCTTATGCCGCAGACAGCTATTTTCCCAATCTGGATGAAATGCCGGAATGGCAGATTACCCAGAGAAGTGATGAGCAGACGTATTTTGACCTGGAATATGAGTTCGTGAAATACGAAAGAAAATAAAGAACAGCGAAATATGAAGGAATAGATAAATATTGGAAAAAGTGTATGACGGCAGAAAGGGGCGGAAATCAATGGGGATATATCTTAATCCGGGAAATGAATATTTTCAGGAAGCACTGAACTCTAAGATTTATGTAGACAAAACAGGATTGATCGCATATACAAATGAAGTCATAGGAACCAGTCAGAAGTTTGTTTGCGTCAGCCGTCCAAGGCGCTTTGGAAAATCTATGGCAGCGGGAATGCTGGCAGCATATTACGGGGCTGGGTGTGATTCCCGTGAAATGTTTCGTGGCCTGGAAATCTTTGGAGATTCGTCCTTTGATGCGCATTTGAACCGATATAACGTACTATTTTTGAATATTCAGGATTTTCTGGGACGTTCAGAGCAGGCAGGCGAGGTTCCCGCATGTATACAGAAAGCGGTAGGCGGAGAACTTAGGAAGGCTTATAGCGGCCAGACAGACTTTTCAGATAGTTATCTGCCAGTTATGCTGGCAGAAATTTTTGAGGCTACCGGGAAGGGATTTGTGTTCATTATTGATGAATGGGATTGCATTTTCCGCGAAAAGAAGAAGGATGTACAGGCGCAGACAGAGTATCTGGATTTTTTGAAAAATTTGCTGAAGGACAAGACGTATGTGAAGCTTGCATATATGACGGGCATTTTGCCGATAAAAAAATATGGTACACATTCTGCATTGAATATGTTTGATGAATATTCTATGATGAATCCGAAAGCACTTGCTAAATATGTGGGATTTACAGAAATGGAAGTGCAAAAATTGTGCAGGAAATATGGGATGGATTTTGAAGAAGCACAAAGATGGTATGATGGGTATCGTTTTCGTAGGGTAATGCATGTATATAGCCCTAAATCTGTAGTTGATGCTATGCGGAATCGGGAATTTGACAACTACTGGATCGGGACGGAGACTTATGAAGCGCTAAAAATTTATATAGATATGAATTTCGATGGTCTGTGTGATGATATTATTTTGATGCTTGGCGGCGGTAAATGCAAAATTAATCCAAGAACTTTCCAGAATGACATGACGACTTTTAAAAATAAGGACGATGTTTTTTCTCTTTTGGTGCATCTGGGGTATCTTGCTTATGATATAGACAGAAGCGAGGTTTTCATTCCGAATATGGAAGTGGAGACTGAATTTGCCAATGCTGTGGAAGCTGCCGGATGGGATGAAGTGATCAGGGCAATTTCCGCATCAGAAAAATTGCTGGAAGCAACATTAAAAAGGGATGAAGAAGCTGTAGCAGAGGGAATAGACTCTGTGCATATGGAGAACACATCAATCCTGAATTATAATAATGAAAACTCTTTAAGCTGTGTAATTTCTCTGGCATATTACAGTGCCAGAAAATATTATACATTGGTTCGTGAAATGCCATCGGGGAAGGGATTTGCAGATATGGTGTTTCTTCCGCATAGGAAGTGTGCAGACAAACCGGTTATTGTGGCGGAACTAAAGTGGGATAAAACAGCAGAAGGAGCAATCGCTCAGATAAAAGAAAAAAGATATGTGAAAGCATTGGAGAATTTTTCAGGAAGCATGCTTTTGGTTGGAATTAATTATGATAAGGAAAGCAAAGAGCATAAATGTGTGATCGAAGAGTGGGATAAAAAATAAAAAAGGCAGCCGTCCTCATGAACTGAGGTGGGGCTGCCTTGTAAAATGCTTCAGATATTATTCAATAACCTTCAGCCAGCCTTCCGGCGCTTCAATGCGTCCCATCTGAATGCCGGTAAGGGTATCATACAGCTTCTTGGTGATCGGTCCCATTTCCGTCATACCGCTTGGGAAGCAGATTTCTTTACCATGGTCAACGATCTTTCCTACCGGGGAGATTACGGCGGCAGTTCCGCAAAGACCGCATTCTGCAAAATCTTTTACTTCATCAAAATAGATTTCTCTTTCTTCCGCTTCCAGTCCCAGATATTCTTTGGCAACATAGATCAGGGAACGGCGGGTGATAGACGGAAGAATACTGTTGGATTTCGGAGTAACTACCTTGCCGTCCTTTGTGACGAACAGGAAGTTTGCGCCGCCTGTCTCTTCCACCTTGGTACGTGTCTGGGCATCCAGATACATATTTTCATCAAAGCCCTGATTGTGTGCGTCTACGATTGCGTGAAGGCTCATTGCATAATTCAGGCCGGCCTTGATATGGCCTGTTCCGTGAGGCGCTGCACGGTCGAAATCAGACACGCGGATGGTCAGAGGCTTAATGCCGCCTTTGAAATACGGGCCAACCGGAGTGGTGAATACGCGGAACTGATACTCATCAGCCGGTTTTACACCGATAACAGGGTTGGAGCCGAACATATACGGACGGACATACAGAGTTGCACCGGAGCCGAACGGCGGTACATATGCTGCGTTTGCCTTGATGGTTTCCACAACAGCTTCAATAAAGCGATCCTGCGGGAAAACAGGCATTTCCAGTCTTTTGGCGGAATTTTCCATACGCTCTGCATTTAAGTCAGGGCGGAAGGTGACGATACGTCCGTCCTCAGTGGTGTATGCCTTCATTCCTTCAAAAACAGTCTGCGCATACTGAAGAACGCCTGCGCATTCGTTGATAGTTACCATATCGTCTGTGGTAAGTCCGCCCTCGTCCCATGCGCCGTCTTTGAAATTGGATACATAACGGTAGTCTGTTTTCAGATAGCCGAAGCCTAAGTTGGCCCAGTCAATGTTCTTTTTTTCCATAATAACTTTTCCTCCCATTGTATTTCTGAATATCTCCATTTTAAAACTTTTATACAGTAACTTCAATGAAAACTTTTGTTTTTTTTAAAAAATTATAAATCGGAAACATTGCGCAGAATCCTGCGCACTCTCTTGTATTTTACCATTAACTCCGTTATAATAAGTAGTATTATGGAATAGCCTGAACACAGGTAGGCACAGCGGCCTGCATTTATGGGCTTATTGCATGCAGCACAGAGGAATGCGGATGCCCGCTTAACATTTAAGCTTCATCAGGCTGTAAGGGAAGAGCATTGAATTATTACATCGGAGGAAGACATGGATTATAAGGATTATAACAACCTTGCCGATTTGGAAAAGCTGGGAGACAAGGTTCAGGATATCATTGAGACAGCAGTTAATTCCCGGAATTATCAGAAATTAAACCAGACCATCACGCAGGCGGTGAACAAAACAGTCCGCCAGTATCAGGAAACCCAGAATCAGAGCGGCAGGCAGGCTTCAGCCATGCGGACATCCCAGAGGCAGCAGCCTGTAAGGCCAATACAGCGCCAGGAGCTTCCTACAAATCTGTATGGACAGCTTACGGGAGAGCGGGTGAAACGTATTCTGATGACTGTATTCGGGGGCGTCCTCACAGGCAGTATGGGAATCGGACTTTTGGTAGTCCTGATCCTGCAGGCTTTTGTAGGAGGGATCGGAATTGTTCCCCTCTGCTTCATGCTGGCGGGCACGGCCATCGGCGTCGGGCTTTTGTCCCAGGGGTGCTCCGGCCTTGGACGTCTTGGCCGGTTCAAAAAATACATCAAAGCGCTGGGGACACATACCTACTGTAACTTCGAGCAGCTTGCCCGTGTCGCCGGGAAACCTGTAAAATTTGTAAAAAAAGATATTAAAGGCATGATCCGCAAGGGATGGTTTCTGGAGGGACACATTGACAAACAGGAAACCTGCCTGATTACGGCCAACGAAACCTACCGTCAATATGAAGAGACTCAAAAGCAGCTTGAAATAAAAAAAGAAAAAGAAGCCGAGAAGGAAGTCAGCAGAACGCGGATATCCCCTGAAGTACAGGAGGTTCTGGATAAAGGCGACGAATATCTGGAAAAAATCCGCAGAAGCAATGACGCGATCCAGGGAGAGGAAATCTCCGCCAAGATATCAAAAATGGAGCAGATCGTCCAGCAGATATTTATCAGGGCGGAAGAGCACCCGGAAATTATTCCTGATTTGAAACGGCTGATGAATTATTATCTGCCGATGACAGTGAAGCTTCTGGATGCCTATGAGGATATGGACAGACAGCCGATCCAGGGTGAAAATATCCGCAATTCCAAGAAGGAGATTGAAGATACGCTGGATACCCTCAATGACGCTTTTGCCAGACTTCTGGATTCCGTATTCCAGAATACGGCATGGGACGTTTCCAGCGATATTTCCGTATTGCATACGGTTCTGGCACAGGAGGGCCTGACCGGAAATGATTTTCCTGATATGAAATAGTTATCCGGGAAATGACAAGTATAATTTGAGATGTGAGAAGGCTGTATCTGTGAATGCATGGAACAGTTTCAATACACGAATTAAAGAAGGAGAAAAACAATGGGAGAAGAATTTAAAGATTTTGACGCAGCACCGACTCTGACACTGGAGCCTGACCTCGGCGCTCCAAAACCGGAACCAAAACCGGAGCCGGAGACGCTTATGGAGGTGAAACCGGAAATGGATCCGGTTCAGCAGACTATGGCAAAAACCGTCCTGACTCCGCAGGAGCAGAAGATCGTGGATGACTTCGCAGAGAAGATCGATATCGAAAATACCACGCAGATCCTCCAGTACGGCGCGGGAACCCAGAAAAAAATGGCTGATTTTTCCGATGAAGCCCTGAGCAATGTAAAGACGCAGGATCTGGGCGAGGTGGGAGATCTGATCACCAATGTGGTAGGAGAATTGCGGGGCTTCGATGCAGAAGAAGAAAAAGGGCTTTTCGGATTTTTCCGTAAACAGTCCAACCGGATAGAGACGCTGAAAAACCGCTATGATAAGGCGGAAGCAAATGTGGAGAAGATCACGGAGGCTCTGGAAAAGCACCAGCTTCGTCTTTTAAAGGATTCTGCAATGATGGATAAGATGTATCAGCAGAACCTTGCTTATTTTAAGGAACTGTCCATGTATATCCTTGCTGGAAAGAAAAAGCTTGCGGCCGTCCGCAGCGGAAAGCTTATGGAACTGGAAAACAAGGCGCGCCTTACCGGATTTCCGGAGGATGCCCAGGCAGCTAAAGACCTTGATGAAAAATGCAACCGCTTTGAGAAAAAGCTTCATGATCTGGAACTGACCCGGACGATCTCCATGCAGACGGCGCCTCAGATCCGCCTTGTTCAGAACAATGATACGATGATGGTGGAGAAGATCCAGACGACTCTGGTGAATACCATCCCCCTCTGGAAAAGCCAGATGGTGATTGCTCTTGGAATCGCGCATTCCATGGAAGCCGCTCAGGCACAGCGCGAGGTTACGGATGTGACTAACGAGCTTCTGCGCAAAAATGCCGAGGCCCTTCATCTTGCGTCCGTAGAAACTGCCAAGGAGTCCGAACGGGGTATCGTTGACCTGGAAACCCTGAAAAAGACAAATGCCGACCTTATCCAGACGCTGGATGATGTGATGAAGATCCAGAGGGAAGGCCGTGCAAAGCGCCAGGCAGCGGAACAGGAAATGGCGCGTATGGAAACCGAGCTTAAGAATAAGCTTTTGGAAATCCAAAGGTAAGTATATAAAGATATTGTAAAGTATAAAGAAAATTAGAAGGTTAAGTATTAGGAAAAGCCTTATAAGAAGAGAAGAAAGATATAAATATTAAGAAAAGCCTTATATATAAAGAAGATAAGAAAGGTAAGTATTAAGAAAAGTATTATAAAAAATAAAAAACGGAGGCAGTTATGTATCGAGACCACACGAAGGTAATTCAGATCGGCGGCCGCCGGATCGGCGGAGGCAATCCGGTTTTAATACAATCGATGACCAATACGAAGACAGAAGATATCCCGTCAACTGTTCAGCAGATTCTGGCTCTTGAGGACGCCGGCTGTGAGATCATACGCTGTGCGGTACCTACTATGGAGGCCGCGCAGGCTCTTTCAGAGATTAAAAAACAGATTCATATCCCGCTGGTCGCGGATATCCATTTTGACTACCGCCTTGCCATTGCCGCCATAGAAAACGGCGCCGACAAGATCCGCATCAATCCGGGAAATATCGGAAGCAGGGAGAGGATCCGGGCAGTGGTGGATGCTGCGAAAGCCCGGAATATTCCTATCCGTGTGGGGGTAAACAGCGGCTCCCTGGAAAAGGAACTGGTGGAAAAATACCACGGTGTTACAGCGGAGGGCCTGGTGGAAAGCGCCCTGGATAAGGTAAAGATCATCGAGGATATGGGCTATGATAATCTTGTCATCAGCATCAAATCTTCAGATGTCCTTATGTGCGCCAAAGCCCATGAGCTGATTGCAAGCCGGACAATTTATCCTCTCCATGTGGGGATCACAGAAGCCGGAACCTTATATTCCGGCAACCTGAAATCCGCCGTAGGATTGGGTATCATTCTCTATCAGGGCATTGGGGATACCATCCGTGTATCTTTAACCGGTGCGCCTCTGGAGGAAGTGAAATCCGCCAAACGTATTCTGAAGACCCTTGGACTGCGTAAAGGCGGCATAGAAGTGGTTTCCTGTCCTACCTGCGGCCGGACAAAGATCGATCTTATCGGCCTTGCCAATCAGGTAGAGACCATGGTTCAGGATATTCCTCTGGATATTAAGGTTGCCGTTATGGGCTGCGTGGTAAACGGACCGGGAGAAGCAAAGGAAGCCGATATCGGCATTGCCGGAGGCGACGGCGTGGGGCTGCTTATTAAAAAAGGCGAAATTATAAAGAAGGTTCCGGAGGATAAGCTTCTGGAAACATTGCGGGAAGAACTGCTTCACTGGAAGGCATAGGGTATGCAGTAAGGCGGAATGCGAAAATCCGCTTTACAATTCATTCCCGCAATATTGCATAATAAGGATGGTCAGTGAAAGAGGAATTTTGATGGAAAAAGAGTTTTTTGATGTATTCCCTACTATAAAACTGAAAACAGAGCTCTCCGAGTGGCTGGACATGGCGACTGTCACCAAGGTTTCCTGCAACCCGGCCAAAACCAGGATCTGGGTCTACATCAAAAGCAGCCGATGGATCCACAAACGTTATATTTTTGCTCTGGAAGAGCAGATCGAGCGGCAGTGTTTTGCCGGGCTTATGGTAAACGTGACGATCATTGAACGCTTCTACCTTTCCGGGCAGTATACGCCGGAGAATCTGCTGGAAGCCTACCGTTCCAGTATGGAGCTGGAATTAAAAAACTATAATATGCTGGAATATAATCTTTTTAAGCGGGCCAAGATCACCTTTCCCAGTGCGGACACCATGCATATGGAGCTTCCGGACTCGGTGATCGCCCGTGAAAAAAGTGAAATTCTGGTGGAATATCTTCACAAGGTATTCTGTGAGCGCTGCGGCATGGATCTGAAGGTGGAACCGGAATTTGTGGAGGTTCCGGAGAGCCGTTACCGCAAAAATGCCGCGCTGCAGATCAGCCAGGAGGTCGAAAATGTCTTAAAACATGCAAAGCTGGCCTCAAAGAGTGGGGATAGCGCCGCCGGAGAAGAGAAATCCCGGGATGCCGCGAAGGCTGAGAAATCCGGCAATAAAAATAAAACAGATAAGAAGCAGGAAAGTACCCAGGAGAAAAGATATACGGACAGAAAGGGCCAGAGGAACGATTACCGGGGCGGATACCGTAAGGACAGCAACCCGGATGTGATCTACGGAAGAGATTTTGAAGGCGAAGCCATTCCTTTGGAATCCATTACCGGAGAAATGGGCGAAGTGATCATCCGGGGCCAGGTTCTTGACGTGGAGGCAAGAGAAATTCGGAACGAAAAGACGATTTTGATCTATCCTGTTACAGATTTCACAGATACGATCGTAGTAAAGATGTTTCTGCGGAACGAACAGGTGGATGAGGTAAAAGAATATATAAAAAAAGGCGCCTTCCTGAAGATCAGGGGCGTGACCACGATTGACCGTTTTGACAGTGAGCTGACCATCGGCTCTGTGGGAGGAATCAAAAAGATAGCGGATTTTACCAGTACCAGGATGGATACCAGCCCCCAGAAGCGTGTGGAGCTTCACTGCCATACCAAGATGAGCGATATGGACGGCGTGACGGATGCAAAGGCTCTGGTGAAGCGTGCCTACGAGTGGGGACATAAGGCCATTGCCATTACTGACCATGGCGTTGTGCAGTCCTTCCCGGAAGCGAACCATTGCTTTGACGCCTGGGGAGGCTGTGTGCCCAAGGATTCGGATTTTAAGGTTCTCTACGGTATGGAAGCCTATCTTGTGGACGACCTGAAGGGAATGGTAACAAACGGGAAGGACCAGCGGCTTGACGGCAGCTTTGTGGTATTTGATATAGAAACCACAGGCTTTTCCCCGTTAACGTGCAAAATTATTGAAATCGGCGCTGTCCGTGTGGAAAACGGAGTGATCACAGACCGGTTTTCCACATTTGTGAACCCTAAAGTCCCTATCCCCTTCAGGATCGAGCAGTTGACCAGTATCAACGACAGTATGGTAATGGAAGCGCCTCCCATTGAAGAGGTGCTTCCGGAATTTCTGAAATTCTGTGAGGGAGCGGTCATGGTGGCGCATAACGCGGATTTTGATATGAGCTTTATTATCGAAAACTGCAAACGTCTGGGCCTCCCCGAGGATTATACGTATGTTGACACAGTGGGAATGGCGCGCTTTCTGCTGCCTGCCCTGAACCGTTTTAAGCTGGATACGGTAGCAAAGGCAGTGGGCGTTTCTCTGCAGCACCACCACCGTGCGGTAGACGACGCTGCCTGTACTGCCGATATTTTTGTGAAATTTATCGGGATGCTTGCAGAGCGCGATATCTATGACGTAGGAGAACTGAACCGTCAGGGAGCCGTGTCCACAGATACCATCAAGAAGCTTCCCACCTATCACGCGATCATCCTTGTAAAGAATGAAACAGGACGGATCAACTTATACAAGCTGGTCAGCCAGTCGCATCTGAAATACTACCACCGGCGTCCGAGAGTGCCCAAAAGCGTTTTTGAAAAGCACAGGGACGGACTGATCATCGGAAGCGCCTGTGAAGCCGGAGAACTGTATCAGGCGCTTTTGCGCAACGCGCCGGATACGGAGATCGCGAGGCTTGTGAATTTTTACGATTATCTGGAAATTCAGCCGTTGGGCAACAATCGCTTTATGATCGCGGACGAAAAAAACGATACGGTCAATTCAGAGGAAGACCTGATCGTTCTGAACAAAAAAATCGTAAAGCTTGGGGAACAGTTCCAAAAGCCTGTGGTCGCCACCTGCGACGTTCACTTTATGGATCCTCAGGATGAAATCTACCGCCGTATCATCATGGCGGGGAACGGCTTCTCCGACGCGGACAACCAGGCGCCTCTGTACCTGCGTACCACAGAGGAAATGCTTAAGGAATTTGAATATCTGGGAAGCGAAAAGGCGGAAGAGGTCGTCATCACCAATACCAACAAGATCGCGGATATGATCGAGAAGATCTCGCCTATCCACCCGGACAAATTCCCTCCGGTCATTGAAAATTCAGATCAGGATTTAAGGAATATCTGTTATAATAAAGCACACGAAATGTATGGGGAGGTACTGCCGCAGATCGTAGAGCAGCGTTTGGAAAAGGAGTTGAACTCTATTATATCCAACGGCTACGCCGTTATGTATATCATCGCCCAGAGACTGGTGTGGAAGTCCAATGAGGATGGGTATCTGGTGGGATCCCGAGGCTCTGTGGGGTCGTCCTTTGCGGCCACCATGGCGGGAATCACCGAGGTAAATCCGCTGCCGCCCCATTATCTTTGCCCCAACTGCAAATACAGTGATTTTGATTCGCCGGAGGTAAAGAAATACGGCGGTATGGCAGGCTGCGACATGCCGGATAAAATATGTCCCCACTGCGGCACAAAAATGAACAAAGAGGGCTTTGATATTCCTTTTGAAACCTTCCTCGGGTTCAAGGGAGATAAAGAACCTGATATCGACCTGAACTTTTCCGGGGAATATCAGGCAAGTGCCCACAAGTATACGGAGGTTATCTTCGGCAAAGGACAGACCTTTAAGGCGGGTACCATCGGTACTCTTGCGGAGAAGACCGCGTTCGGTTATGTAAAGAATTACTTTGAAGAACGGGGACAGCACAAGCGGTACTGTGAGATCAACCGGATCGTCCAGGGATGCACGGGTATCCGGCGTACTACCGGACAGCATCCGGGAGGCATTATCGTACTTCCCAAAGGGGAAGAAATCGAAAAATTTACGCCTGTGCAGCATCCTGCAAACGATGAAAACAGCGATATTATCACCACGCATTTTGATTATCATTCCATTGACGGAAACCTGTTAAAGCTTGATATTCTGGGCCATGATGATCCGACCATGATCCGTATGCTGGAGGATCTGACCGGTATCCCGGCTAAAGAAGTGCCTCTTGACCAGAAGGATGTTATGTCCCTGTTTGCAGGTACAAAAGCTCTGGGGATCACCCCCGAGGATATCGGAGGCTGTAAGCTGGGATGCCTGGGAATTCCGGAATTCGGTACGGATTTTGCCATGCAGATGCTTATGGACACCAAACCGAAATACTTCTCGGATCTGGTGCGGATCGCAGGGCTTTCCCATGGAACGGACGTATGGCTGGGCAATGCCCAGGTATTGATCGAAGAGGGAAAGGCGACGATCTCCACTGCCATCTGTACCCGTGATGATATTATGATCTACCTTATCAGTAAGGGTGTGGAGAGCGGCCTGGCATTTACCATCATGGAGAGTGTCCGTAAGGGAAAAGGCCTCCGTCCGGAGTGGGAGGCGACCATGAAGGAGCATGATGTACCGGACTGGTATATCTGGTCCTGCAAGAAGATCAAATACATGTTTCCGAAGGCCCATGCGGCGGCTTATGTTATGATGGCATACCGGATCGCATGGTATAAGGTGTTCCAGCCGCTGGCTTATTACGCGGCGTTTTTCAGCATCAGGGCCACTGCGTTTTCCTATGAAACCATGTGTATGGGGAAGGAACGTCTGGAATATTTTATGGACGAGCTGCGCAGAAAGGGAGACAGCGCATCCAAGAAGGAACAGGATTCCCTGAAGGATATGCGCATTGTACAGGAGATGTATGCAAGGGGCTTTGAGTTTATGCCCATTGATTTATATAAAGCAAAGGCACACAGGTTCCAGATCATCAACGGTAAGCTGATGCCGTCTCTGGACAGTATTGAAGGCCTGGGGGAAAAAGCGGCTGACGCTGTGGTGGAAGCCGCCAAAGAAGGAAAATTCCTGTCCAAGGATGATTTCCGGGACAGGACCAAGGTGAGCAAAACGGTGATCGATCTGATGGACGATCTGAAGCTTTTCGGGGATATCCCGAAGTCCAATCAGATGTCGCTGTTTGATTTTACGGGGTAAAGGAGAAGGAGCAACATGAAGAAAGAGGAACTGAGGTATTTACAAAGGCTTGCGGAGCTGTATCCGACCATAGGAAAGGCTTCCACAGAAATCATTAATCTGCAGTCGATTTTAAACCTGCCTAAAGGGACGGAGCATTTCATGTCGGATCTGCACGGAGAGTACGAGGCGTTTTCCCATGTCCTGCGCAACGGCTCCGGCGCGGTGAGAAAGAAGATCGACGACGTATTCGGGCACACCTTGAGCAACAGTGATAAGCGTTCTCTGGCGACTCTTATCTACTATCCCAAGGAGAAAATGGAGTTGGTAAAAAAGAGCGAGGAGGATATGGAAAACTGGTACAAGATCACTCTGTACCGTCTGATCGAGGTGTGTAAGACCACTGCCTCCAAGTATACCCGCTCCAAGGTGCGCAAGGCGCTTCCGGCGGACTATGCGTATGTGATCGAAGAGCTGATTACGGAAAAAGCAGAGGTCCTGGATAAGGAAGCATACTATGATTCTATTGTGGATACGATCATTCTTATCGGCAGGGCAGAGAACTTTATTATCGCCCTTGCAGAGCTGATCCAGAGGCTTGTTGTGGACCATCTGCATATTCTGGGGGATATTTACGACAGAGGGCCGGGACCGCATTTTATCATGGACCGGCTGATGGAATACCATTCCCTGGATATCCAGTGGGGCAACCATGACGTGGTATGGATGGGCGCTGCGGCAGGGCAGAAGGCATGTATCGCAACGGTCATCCGCAACAGCATCCGTTACGGGAATCTGGATATTCTGGAGGACGGTTACGGGATCAATATGATACCTCTGGCAACCTTTGCCATGGAAGCGTACGCCGATGATCCCTGCCTGGTATTTGAGATAAAGGGAACCTCCAATTATAATACTCTGGAAGAGGAATTGGGTCGGAAAATGCACAAAGCCATCGCGATCCTGCAGTTTAAGCTTGAGGGGCAGCTTCTGGAAAGGAACAAAAGCTTTCAGATGGACGACCGCCGTCTACTTCACAGGATAGATTACGAAAAGGGAACCATCACCCTTGCGGACGGGAAGGAATACGAGCTTCTGGACAAGAATTTCCCCACGGTCAACCCGGAAAATCCCTATGAACTTACGGAAGGGGAAAAGGAGGTTATGGAGCGTTTGGATTCTGCTTTCCGTAACTGCGAAAAGCTCCAGAACCACATGCGCCTTCTGTTGGATAAGGGCGGCCTTTATAAGGTTTATAACGGCAACCTCCTGTTCCACGGCAGCATTCCTTTAAACGAGGACGGAAGCCTTAAGGAGGTACAGATTTACGGAGAAACCTACAAGGGCAAGGCGCTTTACGACGCTTTGGAGGCTTATGTACGGCGCGCTTTTTATTCTGTGGAGGACCAAGAGCAGGAAAAGGGAAGGGACATCCTCTGGTACATCTGGGCAGCTCCCAATTCCCCGTTGTTCGGCAAGGACAAGATGAGCACCTTTGAGCGATATTTCATTGCGGATAAGGAGTCCCATAAGGAGAAGAAAAATGCTTATTACCGTCTTCTGGAGAATGAAGAGGTGGTAAATTCCATGCTGAGGGAGTTTGGGCTGGATCCCCAGGAAAGCCATATTATCAACGGACATGTGCCCGTCCATCAGAGCGAAGGAGAAAGCCCTGTAAAATGCGACGGGAAAGTGCTTGTTATTGACGGCGGTTTTTCCAAGGCGTACCGGAAGGTAACGGGAATTGCCGGTTATACCCTGATCTATAACTCCTACGGACTGATCCTTTCCGCCCATGAGCCTTTTACCTCAGCGGACGCGGCGGTTTCCCAGGAAAAGGACATTGTTTCCAACCGGGTCGCCGTGCGCTATACTTCTAAGCGCAGGCTTGTAGGGGATACGGACAACGGCATGGCGCTGAAGGAGAGGATCGGGGAGCTGAAGCAGCTTCTGGTAGCTTACCGCAGAGGTATTATTAAAGAGAAAAAATAAAAAAGGCTTTACATCTTTTTTGGGGTTCTATATAATGAGTCGGTATGCATCAGGAAAAGCAACAGGAAAAGCAATAGGTAAAACAACAGAGAAAATTACAAGTGATCACAAAAAGGAGATAAGATAATGGGTGGAATTTTTGGAGTAGCCTCAAAATCCAGTTGTGTTTTGGATCTTTTTTTCGGTATTGATTATCATTCCCATCTGGGAACACGCAGAGGCGGTATGGCGGTTTATGACGCCAAAAAGGGCTTTGACCGGTCGATCCATAATATTGAGAACTCGCCGTTCCGTACGAAATTTGACCGTGACGTGGCAGAACTGGAGGGGAATTTCGGGATCGGCTGTATTTCCGACAGTGAGCCGCAGCCTCTTTTGGTGCGCTCCCATCTGGGAAATTTCGCGATCACCACAGTAGGGAAGATCAACAATATGGATGAGCTGATCGCGCATTCCTTTAAGAACGGATGCACGCACTTTCTGGAAATGAGCGGCGGCAGCGTGAATCCCACGGAAATGGTGGCTTCGCTTATCAATCAGAAGCAGACAATGGTAGAAGGGATTCGCTATGCCCAGGAGATGATCGAAGGTTCCATGACCATGCTGATCCTGACCCCGAAGGGAATTTTTGCCGCCCGTGACCGTCTGGGAAGAACGCCGCTGATCGTGGGACGCAAGGAGGATGCGTACTGTGTTTCCTTTGAAAGCTTTGCGTATATTAACCTGGGATATGAGGATTATAAAGAATTAGGACCCGGCGAGATTATGTTTGTCACGCCGGAAGGAGCGGAGACTGTGGGAAAACCGGGAGAAGATATGCGTATTTGTTCCTTCCTCTGGGTATACTACGGTTATCCAACCTCCACATATGAAGGGGTAAATGTAGAGGATATGCGCTATAAATGCGGAGACATCCTGGCGGAAAGGGATTTCGGGGAAGTGAAGCCGGATATTGTGGCGGGAGTCCCGGATTCCGGTATTGCCCACGCCATCGGCTATGCGAACCGTTCCGGTGTTCCCTTTGCAAGACCGTTTATCAAATATACCCCCACCTGGCCCCGTTCCTTTATGCCCACACAGCAGAGCCAGAGAAACCTGATCGCCAGAATGAAGCTGATCCCTGTGCACAAGCTTATTAAGGACAAGAGCCTTTTGATGATCGACGATTCTATTGTGCGCGGAACACAGCTTCGGGAAACCACGGAGTTTTTGTACAGCAACGGAGCGAAAGAGGTGCACATCCGTCCGGCCTGCCCGCCGCTTTTATTCGGATGTAAATACCTGAATTTTTCCCGTTCCAAGTCAGATATGGATCTGATCACAAGAAGAACCATCGCTAAACGTGAGGGAGATCATGTCGACGATAAGGTGTTGGCGGATTATGCGGATCCGGACTCCACAAATTACAAGGAAATGCTGGAGGACATCCGCAAGGAGCTGAACTTTACCACCTTAAAATACCATCGTCTGGATGACCTCACCAAGTCTATCGGAATTTCTCCGTGCAAGCTCTGCACTTACTGCTGGAGCGGCAGGGAATAAAGGCGATTCTGCCCGCAGGCAAAGAGGACTTCAGGACAGGGGGGACATCGAATCAGACAGAGGTGATGCTTTATGAACAGAAAAAATGATATTCTGAAAATAATCCTGATCGCGCTGACAGGGATTTTCCTGCTGATAACAGCAGCTACTATGCTGTTGTCAGGACAGCGCAAAAGAGAGCAGGAGGAGCAGCAGAAACAGCAGGCTCTGGACACGCTGGAAAGGATACCGACCGTCTCTCCCGAATCCTCCGTTACGGAAGCGCCGACGCTTTCGCCTGTACCCTCCGCGGTGCCGACACTGACTCCCACACCCACGCCGACGCCTATGCCTACAAAGGAACCTGCCTTTCAGGCGGAGGATTATCTGGGCGTATGGTATAGTACGGACGGGCTGGCATCCCTTGATATTTATGAATTAAATGAGAATACGGTTACGTTCTTTTTCAGCCAGGGCAACCAGGATGGAAGCAAGGTATGTGAGGCGGAGGTCACAGGAGAAGTGGCGGGGAACGCCGCGCAGTTTTTGTTTACGGATTCCTGGGGGAATGTTGCGTCAGGAAGCATGACCTTTGACAACGGAACCCTTTATGTAAAAATTTCCACCATTCAGAGAGTGGAGGGAGTTTCTGTGTGTCCGGAGGTAAATTGTGTCATGACCAGGGAGCAGCCTGTCAGCGAGCCGACCGCAGCGCCGGAACCCACTCCGACTCCAGTACCGGAAATATCGCCTTCGGCAGAGCCGACGGAAACCCCTGAGCCGTCGGGAGATTATTATTTTCCGGACAGCGACAGCCGTATCCTGACTGATGAAGAGCTGGCGCAGTATTCCTCATCAGATCTGGAGCTTGCCAAAAACGAGATCTATGCCCGTCACGGAAGGATTTTTGTCACGGAACGGATCTCAAGCTATTTCAACAGCAAGTCCTGGTATCAGGGAACCATTGACCCTGAAGTCTTTGACGAGCAGCAGGGAAGTATTTTTAATGAATATGAAGTCGCGAACATCGGCAAAATTGCCGCATGGGAGCAGAAGAAACGAGACGAGGGCAACTGATTGAATAGTAATTGATAAAATGCCCCGCGTTTGCGGGGCATTTATGCACTGCATTATTTCAGCATTTCTTTTCTGTCTGTTCTTCCAAGCAGATAATCTACGCTGATATCATAATAATCCGCCAGGCGGATCAGCATCTCAATGGGAATGCCCCGGGAGCCTGTTTCATAATGGGAATAGGAACGCTGGCTGATATGTAAAATCTCACTGAGCTGTTTCTGGGATAAATCAGAATCCACTCTTAAATCCTGAATGCGCTGAAATTTCATAAAATTTTCCTCCTGTTTTATCTGTTCAAGACTTCTTTATAAGAAGTATACTTCAGAACGAAATGAGCACTTACGATTCAGAGCATAATGGACTATAACAAAAATCCTGTCTCAACGAACACATCAAAAAACACATCAAA
>JAUNGB010000172.1 GCA_030524715.1 Eubacteriales bacterium
GCCGGATATGGCATCAACGGCGGAGGATACCGTGTCATCGGAAATCACGGAACCGAAGGAAAGTACACCTTCAGAGCCGTCAGAATCAGAGGAACCTTCGGTTTCAGAGGAAGAATCTAAGCAGCAGACGGAAAACGTGGAGGACACAGAGGAACCGGCACAGCCGCAGCAAACAGCGACCAGTGGACAAAGCAGCGCAGAGGAGGATACAGAGATGAAGATGAATGTACAGGTTGGCGGTGCGGTTTTTTTCGCAACGCTGGAGAATAACGAAGCGGTGTCGGAATTGGTGGCAATGATGCAGGAGTCGCCGGTGGTGATTGAAATGAGCGATTATTCCGGCTTTGAAAAGGTCGGGCCTCTGGGAAGGAGCCTTACTGCCAACAACAGCCAGACCACAACCCATGCGGGCGATATTGTTCTTTACAATGGCAATCAGATTGTGATTTTCTATGGCTCCAACTCGTGGAGTTATACAAGACTGGGACATATTGACGATCTGACCGGATGGGAAGATGCCCTTGGCAGCGGAGATGTGACGGTAACCTTTTCGCTGGAGTAATCATTCACGAAAGCAGTTTGGAGGTGCGAAATGTCATACGATTTTGACAAACAAATTAACCGCAGGAATACCAATTCCCTGAAATGGGATGTGAAAGAAAACGAATTGCCTATGTGGGTGGCGGATATGGATTTTGAAACAGCGCCGGAGATTCAGGCCGCAATCAAAAAACGGGCGGCCCACGGCATATTTGGATATTCCACTGTGCCGGAGGAATGGTATCAGGCGTACATAGGCTGGTGGAAACACCGCCATGATTTTCAGATGGAAAAGGACTGGCTGATTTTCTGTACCGGAGTGGTTCCCGCTATTTCCAGCATGGTGCGGAAACTGACCACACCGGCAGAAAAGGTTCTGGTGCTGACGCCGGTTTATAATATCTTCTTCAATTCCATTGTCAATAACGGACGGCAGGTGCTGGAAAGCCGGCTGAAATACGATGGAGAAGCCTATCAGGTCAATTTCGAGGATCTGGAGCAGAAGTTGGCTGATCCGCAGACTTCTATGATGATTCTCTGCAATCCTCATAATCCGGTAGGAAAACTTTGGGACGGAGAAACGCTGGAGCGGATTGGAGAGCTGTGCTGGAAGCATCATGTGGTAGTCGTGTCGGATGAAATCCATTGCGATTTGACAGATCCCGGCTGTTCCTATGTTCCCTTTGCATCGGTATCCGGGCATTGCCGGGAAAACTGCGTTATCTGCATTGCGCCGACGAAAGCCTTTAATCTGGCGGGATTACAGACGGCGGCGGTGGCGGTTCCCAATCCGGTTCTGCGCCACAAGGTTTGGCGGGGCTTAAATACCGATGAAGTGGCCGAACCAAACGCTTTTGCCATAGATGCGGCTATCGCTGCCTTTACAGAGGGGGCTGACTGGTTGGATGCACTGCGGGGATATATTCTGGAAAATAAAAAAGCGGCTGTAGAATATATTCAGGAGCAGGTTCCCCAGATGGAAGTGATTCCCTCCCAGGCAACATACCTTTTGTGGCTGCACTGTGGCGGGATGGTTGGGTTTGCCTCTGAAGCGGCAGAATATATCCGGGAGAAAACCGGTTTATATTTATCAGCCGGAAATCAGTTTGGTACAGGCGGCGGTGATTTCCTTCGGATGAATATTGCCTGCCCGCGAGTGGTACTGGAGGATGGCCTCCGCAGACTGAAAGAAGGAATTGCAGCCTGTGAAGAATTTGCCGTAAACCGCTGCTGAAGGAGGTGTTGAAGTGAATATTTTAGTGCTGAACGGCAGTCCTCGGCCTAATGGAAATACGGCGGCTATGGTCGCTGCTTTTTCGGAAGGTGCTGAGGAAAAAGGGCATCATGTTACGATTATAAATGTCTGCCGAAAAAAGATTGCCGGGTGTCTGGCATGTGAATACTGTCACATGAAGGGAAACGGCAGGTGTATCCAGCAGGATGATATGCAGGAGGTCTATCCTGTGCTGGATGAGGCTGAAATGATTGTACTGGCTTCTCCGGTGTATTACCACAGCTTTACCGGGCAGCTTCAGTGTGCGATTAACCGCATTTATGCGCTGGATAAACCGAAGCACTTGAAAAAGGCGGCGCTGATCCTTTCTTCGGGAAGTGATAATGTGTACGGCGGCGCGGTCTATGAATATCAGAATTCGTTTCTGGATTATCTGAAGCTGGAGGATATGGGTGTATTCACAGCGTTTGATAAACAGAATAAATCGGAAGAAAAGTTGGAGGAACTGCGGCAGTTTGGCCGCTCCCTGTAATTGGAAAGAAGGATACGGAGGGGAACGAGGATGAACTTACAAGGCTTTTTGAACCATCTAAACAGCGGGGAAACCGTTGTTGCCGGGTCTGAAATTCATCAATATATGTGTATGCTTTCACAGGAGGCGCTGAGGCTAACCGCAGAGCTGAATAACAGCTATCGAACGCCGGAAGAAATCCGGGAGATTTTTTCCAGACTGACCGGGAAACCCATAGACGATACCTTCAATATTTTTCCGCCCTTTTATACGGATTGCGGAAAGAACATCACGGTGGGGAAAAATGTGTTTTTTAACGGCGGCTGCCGGTTTCAGGATCAGGCCGGGATTTATATTGACGATGATGTGCTGATCGGTCATAACGTGGTGCTTGCCACTTTAAACCATTGCATGGACCCTGAGCGGCGGGCGGATTTGGAGCCGGCACCCATTCATATTGGAAAGCATGTATGGATTGGTGCAAATGCCATGGTACTGCCAGGCGTTACCATTGGAGACGGCGCCGTCATTGCCGCTGGTGCTGTGGTTACGAAAGATGTTCCTGAAAATACCATCGTAGGCGGTGTTCCAGCAAAAATCATTAAAAAGGTTCCTATAAGCAAACAAGAAACGGAGGAACTTCGCTATGCAGTATAAGAAATTTAAAGATGGAATTTCTCTTTCGAGACTGGGTATGGGCGCTATGCGTCTGCCGGTAAAGGGTAGCGATGCTGAGATTGACTATGAGAAAGCAAAGGCAATCATTGACGCAGGGATGAAAAGCGGAATTAACTACTATGATACTGCCTACATATACCATGGTGGAAAGTCCGAAGAATTTCTGGGGGAAGCCCTGAAAGCATATCCCCGCGACAGCTTTTATGTGGCGGATAAATATAATTTGCAGGCAGAACCGGACTATGAACGCCAGTTTGCCGAGCAGCTTCGGCGTCTGCAAATGGATCATATCGATTTTTATCTGCTCCATGGGATTCAGGATTCTTTTGCGGATAGTATTCTGAGCAACGGGTGCATTGCATATTTCGACCAGATGAAGCAGGAAGGAAAAATTCGTTATCTGGGCTTTTCGTTCCATGGAAGTCCACAGATGCTGAGAAAAATTTTGAAAGCGTATCCATGGGATTTCGCGCAGATGCAGCTAAATTACTATGACTGGTACTGTGGTGATGCGAAAGCTCTTTATGAAATATTAGAACAGGCCGGTATTCCCGTTATGGTCATGGAGCCTGTACACGGTGGGATGCTGGCAAATTTGCGGCAGGAGGCGGCGGATGTACTTAGGAAGCTGAATTCGTCCTGCTCACAGGTATCTTGGGCCATGCGTTGGGTGATGAATCATCCTCAGGTACAGGTGGTTTTGAGCGGAATGTCTGATCCGGCGCAGCTTGCGGATAATG
>JAUNGB010000070.1 GCA_030524715.1 Eubacteriales bacterium
GTGGCGGTTCGTGAATTTCCTACCAGTACAGGTGAGGTTGATTATGCTTTATTTGTTGATGGAAAGCCAGTGGGAGTAGTAGAGGCAAAGCGTGAAGAAACAGGACAATCGATCACAGATGTTGAAGTACAGTCAGGACGTTATGCAAACAGTAGATTCAAGTGGGTAAAAAATGACTATCGTATTCGTTTTGTGTATGAGGCTACAGATAAGTTGATACGCTTTACTGATTATAAAGATGCCAAATATCGTTCCAGATCAGTGTTTTCGTTCCATCGTCCTGAAACCTTGTTTGATTTGCTTCAGCAGCCAGATACGATTAGAAATAATATGAAGCACTTTCCACCCTTAGATGTAAGCGGATTCCGAAAATGCCAGATCAATGCGATCAATAATCTGGATCAGTCATTTGCGGATAACCGTCCAAAGGCACTGGTGCAGATGGCAACAGGAGCAGGAAAGACTTTTACAGCAATTACGGCTGCTTACCGATTGCTTAAATATGGAAAGATGAAACGTATTTTGTTTCTGGTGGATACGAAAGGCCTGGGTGAACAGGCAGAACGAGAATTCCTTGCTTATACACCAAACGACGACCCACGATCCTTTTCGCAGATATATGGTGTGCGTAGACTAAAATCTTCGTATATACCAAATGATATTCAGATCTGTATTTCTACGATACAGAGAATGTACTCAATTCTCAAAGAGGAAGAATTAGACGAATCAGCAGAGGAAGCTCCGTTTGCTGAATATGTAACCGCCGAAAGCAAAGAACCGAAAGAAGTGGTTTATAACGAAAAATATCCACCAGAATTTTTTGACTGTATTATTGTGGACGAATGTCATCGTTCCATCTATAATGTCTGGAGTCAGGTTCTGGCTTATTTTGATGCTTTTATTGTTGGACTGACTGCAACGCCGGATAGTCGGACATTTGCCTTTTTTGATGAAAATATAGTAAGTGAATATTCACGAGAACAAGCAATTGTAGATAATGTGAATGTAGGAGAGGATGTTTTTCTGATTGAAACACAGATTGGAAGAAACGGCGCGCATCTGATGAAACAGATGATTGAACACCGTGATCGTCTGTCCAGAGCTAAGCGGTGGCAACAGATGGATGAAGACGTTGATTATGTTCCGTCACAGTTGGATAAGAAAATTGTTAATCCGAGTCAAATACGTACAGTAGTCCGCTCTTTTAAGGAAAATCTTTTTACTGCACTGTTTCCACGCAGAAATGAAGTACCAAAAACATTGATCTTTGCGAAGTCGAACAGTCATGCAGATGATATTGTGCAGATTGTGCGTGAGGAATTTGGTGAGGGAAATAAGTTCTGCCGTAAGATTACTTATGCTGTAGATAATCCGGAATCAGTACTTAATTCTTTCAGAAATGACTATAATCCACGTATTGCGGTTACTGTGGACATGATCGCAACCGGAATAGATGTGAAACCGATCGAATGCCTGATCTTTATGCGTGATGTAAAAAGCAAGAACTATTTTGAACAGATGAAGGGCAGAGGGACTCGTGTGCTCAGTAAAGAAGATCTGAAGAAGGTTACGCCATCTGCTACAGAGAATAAAGATCATTTTGTTATTGTAGATGCGGTTGGAGTTACGAAATCAAGGAAATCAGATACCAGACCCCTGGAACGTAAACCTGCGGTCAGTATGAAAGAACTTATGATGAATGTGGCATTAGGAGCGAAAGATGAAGATACATTGACGTCACTTGCAAATCGAGTAATTCGCCTGAACAGTCAGATGACGCCAACTGAACGGAAAAAATTTGAAGAAAAGGTTGGAGCAAGTGCAGGAATTGTAGCAGAAAATTTATTGAATGATTAAAGCGTCAAAAGGTATCAAACACCTTTGACATAGATTTGTTCCTTGAAAACTGAATATATTGTTGTAAAATTAGCAATTTCGCCTTAATTGTGATATACTATTCTTAGTTTTCATTAGGAGGAATTACCATGGCTTTTGTATTTAATCCCGCCGGGGAACAGCAGCTTTCCCTGTTTGATTCTTACAATTCTTTAACAGAAAGAGAGAAAAAGTTTCTGGACAGATCATGGGCAAAATATTTTGCTGAATATATTTTCCCAAAGATTGATGAGACTCCATATGCTGTCCTTTACAGCAATAAGGATTCGTGTCCGAATACTCCTGTAAATGTACAGTTAGGAGCTTTGCTGATCAAAGAGCTTACAGGTCTGTCTGATGATGAGCTCCTTTCTTCTCTTATGTTTGATGTACGTTTTCAGTATGCACTGCATACAACCTCCTGCACAGAACAGCCATCAGCCATTGAGCGATAGGACTCTTGGGCGGTTTCGTGCCAGATGTAATGCTTATGAACGGGAAACCGGCATTGACCTTCTGCATGACACGATCCAGTCTCTTTCCAATGAAATGGCAGAGATCATGAAGATAGATCTCTCATTGAAGGGAATGGATAGTCTTATGGTGGAATCCAACATTAAAACAATGGGCCGCCTTGAACTGTTGTATACCTGTGTAGCAAACCTTGCAAAAGAGTTTTCCCAGGCAGACAGAGAACTTCCTGAAGAACTCAGGCATTATACCAATGCCAATGACCGCAATCAGGTGATCTATCATAACCACAGCGAGGAAACTTCAGATAAGATCAGCACGGTATTAAGCGATGCTGTGACCCTTAAAACACTGTGCGGGAGTGATTTTAAAGAATCCAGCAGCTACCAGCTTCTACTGCGGGTGTTAAAAGAACAGGCAGTAGAAATGGAAGATGGAAGTTATCGGCTGCGCACCAAAGAAGATGGTGGGATGAATGGTTCCATACTCCAAAATCCTGCGGATCCCGATGCAACATATCGTGAAAAGGCAGGGAAACAGCACCGTGGTTATATTGCAAATGTCACCGAAGCCTCCGGGGAAAAAGGAAGCATCGTTACAGATTACCAGTATGAACAGAATACCTACAGCGACAGCCAGTTTATGAAAGATGCCCTGGAAGGAACAGAAAAACAGGATACCCCCGTTACGGTTGTTACAGATGGGGCATACTGTGGCCAGGAAAATAAGCAGATTGCAGAGAGCAAAAATATAACGCTTGTTACAACCAACCTTACTGGCCGTGAAACAGAAGATATCCTTGGGGACTTTGAATTCAGCGAAGACGGAAAAACGGTTGTAAAATGTCCTTGCGGCCATGCCCCAAAGAGCTGTTCCTATAATGCCAAAACAGGACAATATATAGTGTCCTTCCACAAAGATTGCTGTATGAATTGTCCAATGAAAAAACAGTGTCATCCCAAGGAATGCATCCGGGTCTGCCGCAAAAGAGTATCTGCCAGATCGAAGGACAGGGTTCTATCTCAAAGGGCCAGAAAAACAGAAGAATTCCGCAGACATACCTGTTTTTGGAATGGTGTGGAAACAATTCCCTCCATTCTCCGCAGGAAATATGGAATTGATAAAATTCCGGTCAGAGGCCTAATCCCAAGCAAGTTTTTCTTTGGATGTAAAATAGGGGCATTAAACATAAAGAAGTTCTGCAAGTATATGCAGGGCAGGGAAAAGTGCACCCTAATGACAGCTAATGCATAAGGAGATTCCAGACATTAGGCAAAAATGCACGAATATTTCACTTTATTTTGACTCAACAGTGTAATGTACAACAATATATTCAGTTTTCAAGGTCCCTTTGGTGTCACAGGGGGCATTTTTTATACCCTTTCGACGCTCTAATCATTGAATGCATTTGATGAAGATGTGATTTTAGAACAGGCAAAGAAGAATACAGGGATATCCAACCCGACAGAAATGCAGAGAAAGGCTGCGCAAAAAGAATTGGTGCAAGCGGCTGTAGCACCATTTTACAACCCGGATATACGGGATTATATTGAAAATGTACGCCGAAATCACGATCAGATTATTGACAGTGTTAATCTGGATTCAGTTGTTTTTGCTGGATTTGATACACAGCAGGAAGAAAATGTCAATAAGGTGATTTCCAGCTTTCGCACATTTATTGAAGAGAACAAAGATGAAATTGTTGCCCTGCGGATTATCTATGATGCAGCGTATAAAGACCGTCCAATGGTTATTGAGAAACTGAAGGAATTATATGAAAAGCTGAAATCACAGGGAATTACTGTTGAGCGCTTGTGGGATTGTTATGCTATTAAGCACCATGAGAAGGTAAAACGCAGTACTATGACACGGATTACAGATTTAATTTCAATTATTCGATTTGAGATGGGATACGCAGATACCCTTACTCCATTTGCGGATAAGGTCAATTATAACTTCATGCAGTGGACGTTTAAGAAGAACTCCGGGAATATTCAGTTTACAGAAGAACAGATGGAGTGGTTGCGCCTGATTAAAGACCATATCGCTACTTCACTCAGTATTTTGCCGGAGGATTTGGATCTGACTCCATTTGACCGCAAGGGTGGATTACTGGGATTTTATGATGTATTTGGCGATGATTATGAGAAGATATTACAGGAAATGAATGCTGCACTGGTGGCATAAGGAGAATTATTGATGTGGAATTATACTTCTTTTGAAAATGCAGTTGAGATATGTGATAAACAACGGAAACCAATAAATAATAAAGAACGGCTGAAACGTATAGAAGGAAAAAACTCAAAAGACTTATTCCCTTATTATGGTGCGACAGGGCAAATTGGCTTTATCGATGACTACATCACAGATGGAGAGTATGTTTTATTAGGGGAAGATGGTGCCCCATTTTTGAATGCGTTTGCTCCAAAAGCCTATATTATATCTGGGAAAACATGGGTTAATAATCACGCACATGTTTTACAATCAAAAACAAATAACAAGTTTTTATGTTACTATTTGAATTATTTTAATTATAAAGGATATGTATCTGGAACAACTCGTTTAAAATTAACACAGGCACAAATGAAACGCATAAAAATACCAGATATTTCGATTGACGAACAGCAGCAAATTGTTTCTCGAATCGAAGAACTTTTTTCCGAACTGGACAAAGGTGTGGAAATTTTGAAAACTATCAAGCAACAGTTGACGGTGTATCGGCAGGCGGTGCTGAAAGAGGCGTTTGAAGGGAAATGGCTATATGTACACAGAACGAGTATTCATGACAACATAAAATTTAGAAAACTCAAAAGTGATGAAGAAAATAAATTGGCTCCTATTCCTTCGCAATGGCAATATGTCTATCTTTCAGAATTGGGCGATTTGAGCAGAGGAAAATCGAAGCATCGTCCAAGAAACGATGAACGCTTATTTGAGGATGGAAAATATCCGTTTTTTCAAACTGGAGATGTAAAGGCTGCTAATAAAATATTAGCTGATTGTGAAAAGAAATATGGCGAATTTGGGTTAGCACAAAGTAAACTGTGGTCAGCAGGTACACTTTGTATAACTATTGCGGCTAATATAGCTGAGACATGTTTCCTTGGAGTAGATGGTTGTTTTCCAGACAGTATTGTTGGATTTACACCATTTGAGAACATTGTAAATAAAGAATATGTGCGATATTTTATTGAAGCATCTAAAAAGAGACTATGGGTATTTGCACCAGCAACAGCACAAAAAAATATAAATCTTACCACATTGGAAAACTTGATTATTCCATATTGTAATTTAGATGAGCAAAATTTTATTGTGCAAGAAATTGAATCTCGTCTGTCCGTTTGTGACAGCATAGAGCAGACCGTAGACACTGCACTCGCACAGGCGGAGGCGATGCGGCAGAGTATTTTGAAAAAAGCATTTGAAGGAGGATTCAGTGAATGAGTGCACAGACTTCTGCCATTGTTTCAAAAGTATGGGGAATGTGTAATCCCCTTCGTGACGATGGCGTTTCCTATGGAGATTATCTGGAACAATTGACCTATCTGATTTTTTTGAAAATGTCAGATGAGTATTCCAGACCGCCTTATAAAAGAAAAACCGGAATTCCGGCGGGTTTTACATGGGCAGATATGCACACACTTAAGGGTGCAGAACTGGAAAACCAGTACAAAGCAACCTTGGAGAAATTGGGTGAACAAGGCGGTATTCTTAGTAAAATTTTCAAAGGTGCAACCAATAAAATCAGCAGTGCTGCTATTCTGTATCGTGTGGTACAGATGATTGATAATGAGAAATGGGTAGCGATGTCCTCAGATGTCAAAGGTGAGATTTATGAAGGATTGCTGCAGAAGAACGCCGAGGACATTAAAAGCGGTGCAGGGCAGTATTTCACTCCACGTCCGTTGATCCGTGCTATGGTGGCGTGCCTGAGGCCGGAACCGATGAAAACCATTGCGGAAATTAAGACTCCGTATTTGATACAATTTAACGATTGCCCGCTCAGGGGTGTCGCTTAGGCTTTAGGGGTGTCGGTTTTCAGACCGGCTCATTTTATATGTGGAGGATGTAAAAGGATGCCCACTATCACGAAAAAGCAAATGGAAGAATATGAGCGGCTGCGCCGGGATCGGGACAATGGCCGAGTGCTCACACCGGATGGATTGAGATTTATCTGTGAGGCAAACGGATATGATCCAGAAAAGATAGAAAAGCACATCCTTAAGATGTTGCCAAGGGTTCTCCAGAAAGAAAAATCATAAATTTTTTAAAATAGGGCTTGACGGGGACAAAGTCCCCACTTGCTAAGATGTATCCAGAAAGGAGGTCATCGCTATGAGACCAAAAGAAGTTCAACAAATACTTGGCATTGACGCTGACCGGATTAAGCTATTTAAGCGAGAAGGCGTTTTTGCTCCGGAAAACCCTCCTTCTGGGAATCGCGGTACGAATTACACGGAGACTGATCTTGAGAACCTCCGTTTCCTCGTTGTTCTGACAAAATCGGGACTGACTTGCAGTGATATCCGGAAAATGCAGGAGGGTGAGTGTTCACTCGAAGAGGCAATCATCTTGCGCAGAAAATACATCGAAGATGATATTGCTAAAAAGCGTAATTCTTTATCACTTCTGTCCGAATTGCTGGATGGGAAAGCAGAATTCGAGTCGTTTGACACGAATCACTACTGGAATATTATTACTCAGAGAGAAGCGGCGGGTGAAGAATTCATTGATGTTGAAGATATTTATGGCTATCGACCGGTATCACTTATTCGGAATGTTCAATGCCCGTACTGTGGTGAGGTGTTGGAAATCGACTTAGAGGATTTTCAGTATGATCAGAGCAGCTATGAGAAAGAGAATGGGATGGGGCCAGATATCGTGTACAGCTTTGACAGTGAAGATAATATTGACTGCCCGTCCTGTGGGAAGAGATATCAGGTTTCCGGATGGATTAGGGAATATCCTGTCGGTGCGTATGATTCGGAACACATCGATGTAGAAAAACTGCCAGATGACGATTGAAAGCATTCGCAGATAATACACGGTCTGTAAAAGAAAAAAGAAGGGAGGTACGATCATGGCAATCGTACAAGAGGCGTTTGATATTCCCGCTGACATCATGACAAAGCTCCTCACTGGAGAATACCGGAGGATAGGCGGGGTGGTAAGATATGCAATCGGGCCAAATAAAGGCCGAATTGTAAAACACTTAGATCCAGTTGATCTGAAAGTAGCAGAACAGGCACAGGGCATTGGAGCAAAAGCACTTCAGTTCGCAAAGAACAATAAAAAAGGACTTATCATTGGAGGTGCTATTGCTGGTGCTGCAGCGGCAGGCGGATTTATTTATTACAAGGTAAAAACTCATGAGCCCGCTGTTGTTGTAAAATTCAGGACAGCTCTTCGAGCTTATATTGCAGAGATCCAGAAGGGCAATCTGGAACTGGAAACCATTAACACTTTAATGTCCGCATTGGATGAGTTGAAAGAACATAAAGAGTATGAAAAGTTCAAGATTACATTATCTACTGAAGATCTGGACACTTTCGTAAATCGGATCTATGAGTATACTGTCCGTCTGGCAGAAAACAATAAAGTGCAGTTGACAGAAGCAGAACGTAGTCAGACAGATAATTCCATCTTAAACCTTCAGAACTATCTAAAAACGCAGAAGCGAATATTTGAAGTTGCGGCATAAAAAAACTCCCGGCCACCGGCGTAACAACCGATGATCGGGAGCTTCTTTATGCCTGGAATCAGGTTTTGATTTCCTGACCGTTCTTGAAGGTGAAGTGGATGTCGCTCTCGCCGTAGACGGTGGCGTAGTCGACGAGGGAGTTCCATGCATCCGGCGTGAATTCCGTCAGCTCGTCCGGGAGTTTCTCGAAGGCCTTGAGGAAGGCCTCGTAGTTCCCGCGCTGGATCTGCGCATTCTGTATCTCTGTTATGACGGCTTCGAGACGAGCCTTGGCCTTGTCGAACCGCTCGGTCAGACCTTCGTAGCGTTTCTGGTACTCGGTCTGGTCGAGGGCGACGTGGGCGTTCTCGTAGATGCATTGCTGCACCATGTCGGAGACCACCTGCGTCTCCTGCAGGAGTTCGTTCTGCTCGTTCTTCAACGTCTTGGTGTCAAAGAGCCTCTCCATCATGGCTCTGCCGTTTTCGATGACCTCTGCCTTGGTGGCCAGCAGTCTATTTGCCGCCGACAGGAAGGCCGCCTGAATTTCCTCGTCAGTGAGGTGAGGCGTGTGGCAAGTCTGACCGCCATCATACTTGTGATTGCATCGCCAGATGGTTTTGCGGTATTTGCTGTTGGAGTGCCAGACCTTTGAGCCGTACCAGCAGCCGCACTCGCCGCACTTGATCCGGCTGGAGAAGGCGTGGACGCCACTGTGATACTTCTTGCCCTTGCCGCGCCGCAGCATCTCGCGTTGCACCATCTCGAAAACGTCCGGCTCGATGATTGCTTCGTGGTTTCCCTCCACATAGTATTGCGGAATCTCGCCCTCGTTGATCTTCGTCTTCTTGGTCAGGTAATCAACGGTGTAGGACTTCTGCAGCAGGGCATCCCCCTTGTACTTCTCGTTGCTGAGGATGCTTTTCACGGTGGAAACACTCCATTTGGCTTTGCCTCCGGGTGAGAGGATGCCGTCCTCCGTAAGCTGTTGGGCAATGCTGTGGTAGGTCATTCCTTGCAGGAACATCTGGTAAATGTTCTTGACCGTAACCGCCTGCTCCTGGTTGACGACCAGATTGCCGTCCGGTCCACGGTCGTATCCAAGGAACCGCTGGAAGGGAACGGTGACCTTGCCATCGGCAAAACGCTTCCGCTGTCCCCAAGTGCAGTTCTCGGAAATGCTCCGGCTTTCTTCCTGCGCCAGCGACGACATGATGGTGAGCAGCAATTCACCCTTACCATCGAATGTCCAGATGTTTTCCTTCTCGAAATAGACCTCGATGCCTTTTTCCTTCAGCTGGCGGATGGTGGTCAGGGAATCGACCGTGTTCCGGGCAAAGCGGCTGACTGACTTTGTGACAATCAAATCGATCTGACCGTCCAGCGCATCTGCGACCATCTGTTTGAAGCCTTCGCGTCGTTTTGTGCTCGTGCCGGTGATGCCTTCATCGGTGTAGACCCGGACAAATTCCCAGTCGTCGCGGCTCTTAATGTATTTGGTGTAATAATCAATCTGTGCCTCGTAGCTCGAAAACTGATCATCATGATCGGTCGAAACACGAGCGTAGCCAGCAACCTTGTGCTTTTTCTGCTCCGTGATGGGAGCAGAGGTGAAGCGCGTTAGCGTTGCAGGGACCATTCCTTATCCCCTCCCGCAATTTTATGCACACGGAGCCTGCTGTCCCTGTACTTTAACGGGTTTCCGCAGTGCGGGCAGACACATTCTTCTTTACTGTTTACTAAAAATATCTTCGTTCTTCTTGTATTCCACTTCATATCTTGATATAATAACCATGGTTTTATTGATGGTTTCAGGACACAGTTCTCCGCAAAAGATTAGTGTTCTGAAACCTTTTCCTTTCTCTATTCTCATGTCATTATATCGGGTAATTCTGTGACAAGCAACCAGAGTAATTATAAGTCAGAAAAAATGAGCAGCAACACCAGTCTTGCGGATACCTGGCTGATCGCTGTCAGCACTTCGATGACTTCTGCATCCGCAGTGCTTCTGTTTCTGGTTCCGTACATGTCCTTCACCTCCGTTCCGGAGCTTGTCGTTTTGTGCTCCTTACACTTCCCACTGGAGGTGAGAGAGGCGGATTGACGAAGGAGGATGAGATTTTTTTGAAAAAGCTCCGGCCACCATTACGGCAGCCGGAGCAGGTACTTATGAGATAAGGTTAGAAGCGGTCAGGGAATTCAGTGGCGAGCTGCTGCTTGGCCTTCTCAAGACGAGATCGGAAAGTAGTCCGCTTAATCCCGATGATCTCAGCGATGGCTTCATCGGTCAGACCCTTCTGACGGAGCTTGCCGATCTCGATAGCTTCTGGCATCAGTTCCTGCAGACGGGAGAAGAGCTGGTCGAGCTCTGCTTTATCGCAGATGACATCCTCGATAAGAGGAGCAGGATCAACCAGCATATCGAGCGGCGAGCAGATGTCGCCGTCTTCGTTCTCCGCCGTAAAATCGAGTGAGAGCTGGTCTCCGGCGCGACGGAATTCACAGACCAGACAGTCGGCGTCACAGAGCCAGAATTTGTTCTTCGGACAAGTGCACTGTCCGTGGGATTGCTGGCGTTTGCGATAGGCATCATGGAAGCGGGTGTGCTTGCGGTAGACCTCTTCGGGTACTTCCACCCATTTACGGGTGGCTTTGAGGTAGATACGATACTGTTTACTCTGATTTGCATTCTTTGACATAACATACGGGGCTCCTTTTCCCCACATCCGCTGGATTGGTGTGGAGAAGCGGAGATTCCGTATGGGTGCCAGCGGTGAAGAAGGACGCAAAAATCCCACCCGTAGCGGGAGAGCAAAGTCTCCGCTTCAAGTTGCGTCCAGCTGTTCGCATGCTGGCTTCCTATTCAGTTGTCGATCCCACCGCCGTGGCGAACAGTTCCTTTCTGTGCACTCGGAATGATCACATTGGTGAGTCGAGGCCTTTTAACGCCTTGCCCGGGGCTGTTCTATGACACAGTATAGGATGCTTCATTGAATAATCCGATAGTTGCCACCAACTCTGAAAGTTGGTCGAAAAGTGCCGTAAAATAAGGCTTTCCGGCTGTGAACAATATGAAAAAAGCTTCCCAAGGGAGCCTGAAACCAACTTTCAGAATTACGAGATTTTCGGATTTTTTTTGAGACCGTCAGGTCGGGAATCAATCGAACTATAGGGTGACAAAAGATATGTTCAAAGTACTTGTAAAAGTAATTACTTTATGATATACTTTTGTGAGTAGTTTCATGGCTGAAGGAGGTAAGTAATGGCTACAGACGAAAACAGAAGCATAAAGCCGATGGAGCATTATAATATGTCAGATTTTCTTAGGGGACACGCGTCTAAGATCATTACAAAAGTGTCCGAAGAAGATAATGTAGGATACGTACTAAAGCACGGCAAGCCGATGGTTATCATGATATCCAATGAACGCTATGAACGTCTGCTTAAAGCGGGCATTGATATCAATGAATACTGATTGTCGTAGAAATGGAGATTAAGAGGTTATGGCTGTGAAAAAATCAGAATTGTATTCCATGCTCTGGGAGGCTTGCAACAAGCTTCGCGGAGGTGTGGAGCCTGCCCGTTATAAAGATTATGTTTTGGTGTTGCTGTTCCACAAATATGTGTCCGACCGATACAAGGGACAGCCCTACGCCATGTACAATATTACGGATGACACGTCATTTGATGCGCTCACTAAAGCAAAGGGAAAGCCTGATGTCGGCGAGCGCGTGGACAAGATTATCCAGAAATTCATGGAGACAATCATCTGCAGGGATCACTCCCGGAGGTGAGTTTCAACAATACGGACGAGCTTGGCTCCGGAAAAGAACTGGTGGATAAGGTTTCCGGATTGATTGGTGTGTTCCAGAATCCGGCTATCGACTTCCGTACCAACCGTGCCAGCGGCGATGACATCATTGGTGACGCGTATGAGTATTTCATGATGAAGTTCGCCCAGGAGTCCGGAAAGAGTAAAGGACAGTTCTATACGCCAAGTGAAGTCTCTCGCATTATTGCCCGTCTTATCGGTATCGGAGACATCAAGCCTATGCCTGATAAGTCCTGGACACTGTATGATCCTGCCGCAGGCAGCGGAAGCCTCCTGATCCGGGCTGCAGATGAGGCACCACTGGATGCTTTTGGCGATCCACTCGTTACGATTTCCGGTCAGGAAAAAGACCATTCCACCGCCGGTCTTGCAAACATGAATCTCGTACTTCACCAGAAGGGAACGGGCAAGATTGAGCGCGGTAACACTCTGGTCGATCCATTCTTTAAAGATGGATTTGGTCAGCTGCGTACCTTTGACTTCATCGTCATGAATCCGCCTTTTTCAGACAAGTCATGGAGTGATGGCCTGAAGGCCAGCGAAGATCCATACCACCGTTTCGAGGGCTTTGGCATTCCACCGGAGAAGAACGGAGACTTCGCATGGTTCCTCCACGTTATCAAGTCCCTGGACAGCAAGGGCAAGGCGGGCATCGTCATGCCGCACGGTGTCCTTTTCCGTGGGAATGCAGAAGAAACTATCCGCAAAGAAATACTGAAAAGAAGATACATCAAGGGGATAGTCAGCCTTCCTGCAAATCTGTTCTATGGGACAGGTATTCCTGCTTGCCTTGTATTCATTGACAAGGAAGATGCGGAGAATCGTGAGGGCATTTTCTTCATCGATGCCAGCACCGGCTTCAAGAAGGATGGAAATAAGAACCGTCTTCGGGAGCAGGATATAGAGAAGATTGTCAGGGTGTACAAAGCTCAGGAAGAAATCGAGGGTTATTCACGCCTCGTGCCTTACTCTGAGATTACCGATGAAAAGACGAACGATGGGAATATGAATGTGCCGAGATACATTCAGAAAGTTGATGATTCCCTTCCGCAGAATATTGCCGCACATTTGCAAGGCGGTATCCCTAAACATGATATTGATACGCTTGATCGTCTGTGGTCGGTATCTGGCGAATTAAAAGAGGCCATTTTCTCTTGCGTGGATCCGGCACATGATATCTATCAGCTTGCGCTTGCTTCTGATGCTATCGAGGCTGTGTTTGAACAGGACGAAAAGCTGCAGACAGAAAAATATAGAGAAGGAACAGAGATTTTTGAAATATGGCGTGACGCAGTGCGGGATCTTCTCCTTGGTATTACAGAGAAGACTGATCCCAAGCTTTTCATCCGGGAACTGGGCTCTATGATTCTTGGAGTTTATGAGGATTCCCTCTTCCTGAACAACTACGATATTTATGACTGCCTGATGAATTACTGGAACGAAAAGCTCCAGGACGATGTGTATGCAATTAAAGCCTATGGCTATGAAACCGCTCGTGAGATTGATTACACCTATGCCCAGAAAAAGGCCAAGGACGAAAGCGGTGAGACCATCATGGTGGACGACAAGAGTAAAGTGAAGTCCTTTGACGGTGCCCTGATTTCCCGTGTAATCATCGAAGCGGAGTATTTTGCCGATGAACTTGCGGCCTTGCAGGAGCTTATAGATCACAGGGAGCAGATTGAATCTGAACTGGAAGAAATGCGCGAGGAGGAATCCGGCGAGGATGGACTGCTCCGCGATGTTCTGTCAGAGAGAGGCGATCTTCCAAAGGGCAATCTGACAAAACGAATCAAGCTGCTGGATGAGAAGAAGACATCGACGGAAATGACGGCTCTTCAGCAAGTTGTCGAGTTATTTGAGACTGGTGCATCTGACGACGCTGAAAAGGTTATCCGAGAGAATCCTTCTGTAGAAGATTACGGAATACGTAATAAGAACGGAACGCTGGCGAAGTCTAAGCTAAAAGCGGCACTGAAGACAGCATCGGCGGACGCTGTTTTACCGGAAATATACCGGGATGAATATGACGCACTGCTTGCCTATCAAGGCAAACTGGATGAATACGATGCTCTGGGCAAGGAAATCAAGGCCGAACAGAAGGCATTGGATGATCTGGTGCTCAAAAAATATGAAGCACTGACCGATGATGAGATCAAGCATCTTCTCTTCGACTGCAAGTGGATGCCCAGATTGTATGGGGACATTAACAGCGAGATCGAGCGCATTCTGAACGACTATGCTTCCCGCGTTATTATGATTGCTAAGAGATATGAACATACTTTGGGCGAGATTGAGGATAAGACTGCAAAGTCAAAAGTAGCGGTAAAGCGGGCACTGGAAAGGATGGGGTACAAATGGTGATAACTACTCAGTTTGGCGATTTGGATATTCCATCTGGTTGGACATTAAAGCCATTAGGAAAATGCGTAACCGAAAAGCTGTCATATGGAATTAATGCCCCGGCAATTCCGTATGATGGAAAACACCCAGCGTATATAAGGATTACTGACATTACAGAAGATGGAAGATACGATGACAGCGACCGAAAAGCTGTTTTTACCAATGAACGAGAGAAATATACTCTTCGAGAAGGCGATATAGTTCTTGCAAGAACTGGTGCGAGCACTGGGAAATCCTACCTTTATGAAAAGAGGGATGGCGAACTTGTATATGCAGGCTTTCTAATCAAAGCATCTGTCGATTGTGAAGAATACAATCCGCGTTTTGTTGTGGGACAGCTTCGTACACCACGATATTGGAGGTGGGTGGCAGCTACTTCCATGAGAAGCGGTCAGCCGGGGATTAATGGAAAAGAATATTCTTCCTTTGAAATTCCAGTCGCATCAAAGAAGGAACAGGACGCAATTGCAGAGACGCTTTCTGCATTTGACACTCACATTGATAATCTCTCCGAGCTTATCGAAAAGAAGAAAGCCATACGCGACGGTGCGCTGGAGGATTTAGTGAGTGGTAAGACGAGGCAGGAGGGCTTTACCAAAGAATGGGTGGATGCAAATGTTAGTGAGGTGACTCAGGATGTTATTACAGGTGGCACTCCGTCGACTTCTCATCCAGAATACTGGGGAGGGACAATACCCTGGTTAGCATCAACGGAGATACACCAGAAAATGCTTGATCGGGAGACAACACATATTACAGAGCTTGGGCTCGCAAACTCCTCTGCAAAGATTGCGCCTGCCGAATCTGTGCTGATTGCTCTCGCTGGTCAGGGCAAAACACGGGGTACTGCGGCATTTCTTCTTCGTCCAATGGCATTAAATCAGTCTCTAGCGGCATTGGTATGCAACAGAAAGATGTCGCCAAAGTTTCTGTTCTATCTGATGGAAAGTATGTATTTGCCATTGCGAGAATTGTCTTCCGGGGATGGTGGGCGTGGCGGCCTGAACAAGAACCTGCTCAAAGGAGTATCTATCCATGTCCCTACAGAAGTGGACGAACAAAAAGCCATTGCTGACGTTCTCACAGCAATGGACGATGAAATTACTGCTCTTCAGGAAGAACGAAGCAAGATGATTCAAATTCGCGAGGGTGCTATGGATGACCTGCTCACCGGGCGGGTAAGACTGTCAATCTAAGGAGGCAAACGTATGTCTGTAGATTCTGAAAGAAAGCTTCAAAACAGAGTTAGGGGATGGCTCATCAACGACCTCGCTTATATTGACCTTGGCAATCTGGAATCCCAGCACAATAAGCCTGTACGGGAGGATTTGCTTCGGAAAAATTTGGAGGCGCGTGGATACAGCAAAGATGTCATCGACAGAGCTATTACTACGCTCACCACTAAAGTGGGCAATCAGGCCGATTCGCTTTATCAAGTGAACGAGGTGATATATAGCCTGCTGCGCTATGGTTGTCAGGGCATCAAGGATGAGCATGGAAACCACATCACCGTCCATTATATTGACTGGACGGACACGGGAAAGAATGATTTCTATGTAGCGGAGGAGGTCACGGTTCTTCGCTTCGATAACCGCACTACAAAGCGTCCAGATTTAGTGCTGTATGTCAATGGCATCGCCGTGGCTATGTTTGAGTTAAAGCGTTCTTCCGTTTCCAGCGGCGAGGGTATCCGCCAGATGCTTACAAACCAGCAAAAGGAGAACATTCAGGGATTCTTCAACACCATGCAACTTCTAATGGCAGGCAATGAGGCGGAGGGATTGAAGTATGGTGTCATCGAGACACCGGAAAAATACTACCTCCAGTGGCGTGAGGATACTGATCCGAAGAGACTGGAAAAGAATCCGCTTACACAGAAAATCCTCGCCATGCAATCCACGGAGAAGAACCGTCTCCGGGACGGCGTTATCTCACTTTGCCAGCATGACAGGCTGCTTATGCTGATACATGACTTTATCATTTTTGATGCCGGGGTCAAGAAAACAGCACGGCACAACCAGTTCTTTGCCGTGCAAGCCGCCCAGCAGCGCATTAAGGATGGTGAGGGAGGGATCATCTGGAACACGCAGGGCTCCGGTAAGTCGCTCATCATGGTCTGGCTCACCAAGTGGATCAGGGAGAACATTACAGACAGCCGTGTGGTCATCATCACTGACCGGGATGAGCTGGATGACCAGATTGAGAGTCTGTTCTTTGATGTAGGCGAGAAGAAGGTTAAGCGTGCCAAGAGCTGCGCTGATTTGCGGCAGATTCTGGATACCAATGAATATCCTATCGTTTGCTCTCTTATCCACAAGTATGGGCATAATGCGGGCAAGGATGCGGATATTGATAAATATGTGAAAGAATTGATGGCCGATCTTCCCAAGAATTATAAGGCCAAGGGAAACATCATCGGCTTCATCGATGAATGCCATCGTACCAATTCAGGAAAGTTACATAAGGCTGTGGAAGTCCTTATGCCTGACGCTACGCTTATCGGTTTTACTGGAACGCCATTGCTAAAGGATGATAAGGAAAAGAGCATCGAGACTTTCGGATCGTATATTCATACCTATAAGTTTGATGAGGGCGTACGCGATGGTGTCGTTCTGGATTTGCGCTATGAAGCACGTGATGTTAATCAGGAGCTTTCCAGTCCTGAGAAAATCGATCAGTGGTTTGAGTTAAAAACGAGAGGCTTGACCGAACGCGCTAAGATGCAGTTGAAGCAAAGCTGGACGACCATCAACAAGCTTTACAGCTCCAAGGAGAGGTTGGAGCGAATTGCTGCGGACATTATCTTTGACATGAGCGATAAAGCTCGTCTTGCGACTGACCGTGGCACCGCCATGCTTGTTGCGGACAGTATTTATGAAGCGTGTAAGTATTGGGAGATCTTCCAGACGCAAGGCTTTACCCGTTGTGCTGTCGTTACATCGTATGAGCCTACCACTGCCAGCGTCCGGACGGCAACTTCCGATCCATCGAAAGCAAGCGAGGAAGAATACAAAAAGAAGATTTACGACAGAATGCTGGGAGGCAAGAAGCAGTCGGAGTTTGAGGCAGAAGTCAAGGAAATGTTCAAGAAGACTCCTGCCAAGATGAAACTGCTTATCGTGGTAGACAAGCTGCTAACTGGATTTGACGCACCGAGTGCTACTTATCTGTATATTGACAAGAGTATGCGTGACCATGACCTTTTCCAATCCATCTGCCGCGTCAACAGGCCTGATGGAGAGGATAAGGATTACGGATACATTGTGGATTATATGGACTTGTTCCGTAACATTCAGACTGCCGTGCACGACTATACATCCGGGGCATTTGATACTTTTGATAAAGAGGATGTCGAGGGACTCATCAAGGATAGATATGAAGAGGCAAAATCTGAGATGGTCGGCAGCCTTGCTTCTGTCAAAGACTTGCTTGGAAATGTACCTGCTCCGCAGGCCGATACAGATTACATTGAATACTTCTGTGGAGATGACAGCGATACAGATGAAAAGACCGCTCGCAGAGATACTTTATATGCACTGACCGCATCGCTGACCAGATCTTTTGCCAACTGCTGCGACAGGCTGGTTTCCGACTATGGATATACGGAAGCTCAGGTCACCAAGCTCAGAAGCGATATCGACGGTTATAACAAGATCAAGGAAATGATAAAGCTTGCGAGCTGTGATTATATCGACCTCAAACCGTATGAGGCCGATATGCGCTATATTCTGGATACATACATTCGTGCGGATGATTCCAAGCTGGTGAATAAAATGGCGGATATGTCCCTCGTGGAGCTGTTGCTGGAGGGAAAGACCACGACTCCGGCTGACCTGGTCAAAGACCTGCCAGGTGACGAAAACGCTAAGGCGGAAACCATCGAAAACAACCTGAAGCACGAGATTGTGAAAAAGATGAGCTCTAACGAGGTGTATTACGGCAAGCTCTCGGAGATGCTGGATGATGTAATCGAGCAGCGAAAGATCGCCGCCATGAGTTATGAAGAGTATCTTCGTCAGGTGGTAGAACTGGCTCAGGCGATTCTTCATCCGGAAGAGGATGACACTTATCCAGAGGGAATCAGAGAAAGCGCAGCCCGGAGAGCCATCTATGACTATCTTGAGTATGACTTTGAACTTACCATTGGTGTGGACAAAGCTATTCTCATTAGCGTGTCTCCGGACTGGCATACGCATTTCCAAAGAGCGCAGAAGGTTCGCTTGGCGATTTACAACACCTTGATTTCTGCTGCTGTTATGGAAGCGAAAGCGAATGAGCAGACGGAGGACATCTTCGATATTGCAAAGAGGCAAGAGGAATATGATAGATAATGAAACAATGACCGTTGCCGGAATCACCGTTGAGATTACCCGGAAACAGCGGCAGAAAAACCTATATATCCGGGTTAATCCGCCCGAAGGAACGGTAACGGTCAGCGCTCCTGCGGAAGCCACAGAGGATGCCATTCGATATTATGTGCTTCGTAAGGTGCCGGAGATCACAAAAGTCCGTGACCGAATGTTGGCGCAGCCCAGGCAGTCCAAACGGGAGTATGTTTCCGGCGAAGCCTGTTATCTGTGGGGCAAGCCATATATGCTGCAGGTGATATACGAAGGAAACCGGTATCGAATAGAGAAAACACCAAAACGCATTATCATGCACGTTCCAGAAGGGGCATCGGCAGAGAACAGAGAAAAGGCTCTCACAGAATGGTACCGTGGAGAGCTTAAACGCGTTCTTCCGGAAATCCTTAAGCGGTGCGAAGAACGAATTGGTGTGGAAACAAGTGCTTGCAATGTTAAGTACATGAAGACAAGGTGGGGATCTTGCAATATCACTGAGAAGCGCATTCTTCTTAACCTTCAGCTGGTGCATAAACCGATAGAATGTCTGGAGTATGTTGTAACACACGAACTTGTCCACTTGGTGGAGAAAAACCATACCAACCGCTTTCGCGCATTGGTAGAAAAATACTATCCCAATTGGAAAGAAGCTAAGCAGCTCCTTAGCGAGATGCCGCTCGATCCGTTGGATGAGGAGGAAGAAGATACAGATGCCGAGTAAGCTGACACGCAGCGACATATACGATATCGATCCCAAAACCGGGGCACTGATTATAGGTGTGAATCGGCTGGATGATTATGCCACGAAGTTCCTGAAAAAGTACTGTGAAAAGGCATTGACCACACCTATGCCGCTTCCGATTGATGAGATGCTGCAAGAGGCAAAGTTAAAGGTTGAGACCGCATCCCTCTCCCGCAACTTGGATATCTTTGGCTGCTGCATGCTGCTGGATGGTTATGTAAAGATATATGATCCTGAAAAAGACGAATATGTGTCCACCTTTTACCCGGCAGGAACATTACTGTTCGACCCGGAATCAGAATGGATATATGGCGAAGGTAACAAACGGAATACCCTCATCCATGAAATGATTCACTGGGACAAGGATCAGACCTACTTCAAAATATTAGAGAGAAAGAATAGGAAAGCTAAAGAAAAACTTTATCCCATCATGTGTCGCCAGTCCAGAACGAATTTTGAGCCAGCCTCTGGGAAGCGTACAAAGCAGAATGAGGTGGAATGGCTGGAGTGGCAGGCTCATCGACTTGCGCCGCGTGTGCTGATGCCAAAGGCGATGTTCATAAAGAAGGCGGAGGAATACCTGAATGAGCCGCTGGATGGGTGCGATGCACTTGTAGACAAGCTGGCAGATTTCTTCAAGGTTTCTCGAATCTCCGCGAAAATCCGCTTAATCGAGGTGGGCTTGGAGAGCCGCCTGAGCGAGATGGCGGATTATGCGGATGTATTCGGAGAATTCAAACGCAAGGAGCATATTGCGATTTCAGTCGGGGATGCCTTTGCGCTCCTTTCGGAAAATGTGGTATTTGAAGAGTGGGTAAAGGCTTACAATATGGTCTTTGCCGACGGATATTTCGTTGTAGCAGATAAGAAGTATGTAAGCTATAAAAACGGCGAGCCTCATTTGACGAAGAGTGCCAAGACAAATCTTGCTTCCTGCACGCTGAATATCTGTGAGCAGCACATCGTTTCCTACCAGATTGCAGAAAAGGATTACCAGGGATATTGCTGCCTGTTCCATGCTTCTGGTGTCGATCAGAGGATGCTTTCATTCCATCCGACTTATCAGGCTGCATTCAAGGAGTTTTTGGAAAACATCGAGTGGAATGAGAAAATGGGCAGACGCTCAGGTGATCTCTCAAAGGTCACCGATGATGATGTCTATGCCGCTGTGGCCGACAGTATTTTTACGGATTATGACGAGCATCAGAAAAAGTTCATCCAGATGATTAGCGATCCGTTTACTACTCTCTGTCAGTCTCTGTGGTATTGGTTTGAAAATCATGGACTTCGTTATCCGGATAGCTTTCATGACGCTACAAAGCTACACAAGAATTATCATACTGACATAAAGAATGATGCCAAGAATGATATGGGCAAAGATATGCTCATGGCCATCTGCGTGGGGTGTAAATTCGACCTGCGAATGACACAGCGGGTTTTGGAAAAGCAGAAAATCACACTGGATGAATTCCAAGAGCCGGATAAGACTTACATTACGCTGCTTGAGAGACTTCCGGGAATAGACATAAACCAGTTTAATGCGATTTTGAAAAAGCGAAATCTCAAAGAACTTGGATCTAAATCGAATAGCAAGAAAGGGTAACGTAATGAAAAAGATTGATGGCTCACCGAAAAGCCTGAAACAGCTGCTGCAGAATACAAAATACTCAATTCACTATTATCAGCGGGAGTATATGTGGCAGCGGAAGCATATTGAAGAGTTGATAGATGATTTGACATCGGAGTTCCTGGATTATTATGTTCCGGGTGATGACCGGCAGGCTGTCCAGGATTACGGTGCGTATTTCATGGGCTCTATCGTGCTTGCCGGAAGGGAGAATGCCATCATTGACGGGCAGCAGAGGTTTTCTTCGCTGACCTTGCTTTTGATGTATCTGAACAATCGGCTGCGCACCCTTGGGCAAAACTACAGCATGATTGAGCAGATGATTTTCTCTGAAGCCTACGGGACAAAGTCCTTCAATATCAATGTTGATGACCGTTCAGAATGCATGAATGCCATCTTTAATGACCAGCCCTTCGATACGACAGATGTCGGGGAGTCGGTTAAGAATCTGTATGGCAGATATAACGATATCATTGACGTCTTCCCGGACGATGATATTACAGATGATATGCTGCCTCATTTCTGCGACTGGCTTGCTGAGAAGGTCTTCTTTATCGAGATTGTGGCCACCACGGAGCAGGATGCACATAAGGTTTTCGTCACGATGAATGACCGTGGCTTGAGCCTTACTTCAACGGAAATGTTGAAGGGATACCTTCTGTCAGAAATTAAGGACGACGTCAAGCGTGAAAAGCTGAACGGCATCTGGAAGGACAAGGTGCTGTCCCTGAAGAAGGATGATGATAAAGGCGATGAGTCCTTCATCAAGGCATGGCTTCGTGCGCAATATGCAGAAACCATCCGCGATACCAAGGCCGGTGCGGTGAATAAAGATTTCGATATCATCGGTGGCTCCTTCCACAAGTGGGTGCGCGATGAGCGGACAAAGCTGGGGCTGGATACTACGGATGATTACGAGCTCTTCATCATGAAGTTCGCCAAGTATGCCGATATCTATATGAAGATCCGGGAGGCGGAAAGTAAGTTTGCCGAGGAGACAAAGTATGTCTTCTATAACGCACAGGTGAATTTTACGCTGCAGGCACAGCTGCTGCTGGCTCCTATTTGTTACGAGGACACATGGCCTGTCATCATCGAAAAGATGAATCTGGTGGCAAGATTTATCGACCTGCTTATCACCGCCAGAGTTACGAACTACCGCTCGGTGGATTACAGCACGATAAAGAATTATGTGTTCAACGTGACCAAGGACATCCGGCAATGCTCGGTCGAGGAACTAAAGAAAAAGCTTCAGCAGCAGAATGATAACCTGGCATACGATCCGGCAGCGGCACTTCCGGAGCTGCGCCTTAACAGCTTCACGAAGAAGTACATCAAGAATATGCTTGCCCGGATTACTGGATATATTGAAGAACAGACAGGCGTTGCTTCGAACTACTGCAATTACATGAATACCCAGACGAAGAATCCGTTTGAGATCGAGCATATCATCACTGACCATTATGAATGGTTTACAGACGAATATGCTGATCAGGAGGAGTTCCGCCGCTGGAGGGACAGGATCGGTGCATTGCTGCTCCTGCATAAGAGCATCAACGCCAGCCTGAACGACTCAAAATATGATTATAAGCTGTCGAAGTACTGCTCCAACGAAGGAAATATTTACACGGAGTCCCTTGGACAGCTGGCGTACCAAAACAATCCGAAGTTCAAGAAGTTTATTGCTGACCACGACCTGCCGTTCAAGGCTTATGACCAGTTTGGTAAAGCCGAGATCACTGAGCGGATTGCTTTGCTGATAGAACTGGTGAAACTGGTGTGGAATGCGGAGATGTTTGAATGAGAGGTATCTATAATGGCTTTTGATTACAAGAAGGAATACAAAGAGTTCTACATGCCGAAGAACAAACCGTCCATCGTGACGGTTCCGAGCATGAACTATATCGCCGTCCGTGTGCAGGGAGATCCGAATCAGGAGGACAGCGAGTATAAACAGTCCATCGGCTTGCTGTATGGGATTGCCTTTACCATTAAGATGAGCAAGAAGGGTGACCATCAGATTGATGGATACTTCGACTACGTCGTGCCTCCGCTGGAAGGCTTCTGGTGGCAGGACGACGTGTCCGGGATCGACTATTCCCGTAAGAAGGACTTCAAGGGAATCTCCGTCATTCGGCTGCCGGACTTTGTGACGAGGGCTGACTTCGATTGGGCAGTTGAGGAGGCCACCAAAAAGAAGAAAACAGACTTCTCGAAAGTGGAATTCATGACCTACGAGGAGGGACTGTGTGTACAGTGCATACATATAGGCTCTTACGATGACGAGCCCGCCACTGTCCAGCTGATGCATGAGTTTATGGAGCAACAGGGATTTAAGCTGGATATTACTGATACAAGGCTGCACCACGAGATTTACTTGAGCGATGCCAGAAAGGTGGCCCCGGAGAAGCTGAAGACCGTGGTTCGGCATCCGATTGCGAGAGGGTGAAGATGAAGCTGAAAAATGTCCTAATAACGGTAAAAGATATCGAGGCATCGAGGCGGTTTTACCACGATGTATTCGGGCTGGAGATGCTTTTGGATAATGATGGGAACATGATTCTTACCGAGGGGCTGGTGCTTCAGGATGAGAAGATTTGGAAGGACTTCCTTGACAGGGACATTATCCAGAAGAATAATTCCTGCGAGCTGTATTTCGAGGAGGCAGATATCGAAGGCTTCATTGAGAAGCTGAAACATCTCTATCCAGATGTGGAATATGTCAATCGGCTTATGACGCACAGCTGGGGACAGAAGGTAATCCGCTTTTATGACTTGGATGGCAATCTGATTGAAGTCGGAACGCCGATGTAAACCTCTTAACGATAGCACACATTTTAACGATTGTCCGTTTAGAGGAAGATAGCTTGAAGTTTAGGGGTGTCGGTTTTGCAGGCTGCTCATTTGTAACAGGAGATTCAAGGATGGAAAAGAAGCTCAACGCAAATCAAATAAAGCTGATTGCTATCGTTGCAATGACGATAGATCATTTGACGTGGGTTTTCTTTCCGGGAACGCAGGCAGTCTGGTATGTATTCGCATTACATATCATCGGCAGGCTCACTGCTCCTATTATGTGGTTCTTCATAGCGGAGGGCTGCCATTATACCAGGAATATCGGTAAATACATCGGCAGACTGTTCTTATTCGCTGTAATATCTCATTTTGCCTATGACTTTGCATTCGGGATTCCTTTCCTGCCGCTTTCCACAGGTGCGTTTAACCAGACCAGTGTTATGTGTTCACTGGCATGGGCAGCAGTTTTGATCTGTATATGTCATCAAGATCAAATACCACAGTGGGTTAAGATTTTAAGCATCATTGCGATATGCCTGATCTCATTCCCTTCGGACTGGTCGAGCATTGCAGTAATGTGCCCGTTTTTCCTTTATGTCCACAGGGGAAAGTTTAAGATACAGGCGATGGATATTGTTTTATGGAGCTTTATCTATGCAGCGGTATATTTTCTGTTTCTTGACAAGCTGTATGGGGCACTGCAGATGTTCACATTCCTTACGATTCCAATTCTCGCCCAGTATAACGGTGAGCGTGGAAATTGGAAGGGAATGAAATGGTTTTTCTATGTGTATTACCCAGCGCACCTGGTGATAATAGGAATTATCAGAATTGCGCTGCACGGCAACATTTCCATTATATTTTAAAGGCAGGTGACGGCTAATGACGATAGATGAAGTTCTGGCAAAGAACGAGAAACAGATATTTGACCGAAAGAGCATACAGATCAGACCTGCAGATCTGTCGGATACTATCTGCGCTTTTGCAAATGCGGACGGTGGCACGATTGCCATCGGAATCTCTGACAAGCATCGCAGGATTGAGGGCGTTGATTACCATGAGGAGCAATTGAACGAGATTCTGCGAACACCGATAGATTTCTGCAATCCGACAGTTCCAATCACTACCGAAATGGTGGAATGCACGAATTACAAAGGACAGCCGGATCATGTGCTTCTGATGCACATAGAAGCCAGCCCTCTGCTCCATGCTAATCAGGCGGATGAGGCTTTCATTCGTGTTGGGGACAAAAGCAGGAAACTGGATTTCAATGACCGCATGACGCTGATGTATGCAAAGGGTGTACGCTATTACGAGGACGAGCCTGTGGCGGATGCCACCATCGAGGATCTTGACCTGGATTTTGTCTGGAGCTACTGCAAGCGAATCGGCTACAGCAAATCTCCGGAGGAATATGTCCGGGAAAACAAAAAATTCGTTACTGTGAAGGATGGAAAAGACCAGATTTCAGTGGCAGCTATTCTGCTGTTCGGGAAGAATCCGCAGACTTATTTCCCTCGAGCTTTTATCCGTTTCATCCGATATGACGGCACGGAGGCTAAGGTCGGCAAAGATATGAACGTGGTCAAGGATGTGATTTTCGAAGGCCACATTCTGGAACAGGTGGAAAAGGCTGTTGATTTCATTAAGATCCAGATGAAAGAGAAGACCTATCTTGGCGCTAACGGAATTTTTGTCACCGAGGAAGAGTACAGCGAGTTCGTTCGCACCGAGATCGTGGTTAACGCAGCTACCCACCGCGACTACGCCATCAAGGGCACGGATATCCAGATCAAGATGTTTGATGATCGTCTCGAAGTGGACAGCCCTGGTACGTTTGCCGGGATGGTGAAGAAGGAGAACATCCGCTACACGCACTTTTCCAGGAATCCGAAGATTGCCGCATTCCTGAAGGATTATGGCTATGTGAAGGAATACGGCGAGGGCGTTGACAGGATGTGCAAGGAGCTGGAGGCTGTGGGTTTACCTGATCCGGCCTTCAATAATAGCACCTTCATTCTCAAAACGACGGTTATGAGCGCTGATCGGGATCAACGCGAAGAAAAAAACGCGAGGATTGAGGCTAAAAATACGAGGATTGGAGATGAAAACGCGAGGATTGAAACATCGAATCCGTGGATTGTGGCAAAAAACGCGTGGATTGAGCATATCAAAAATCTGCATGAGAACGGGATGATGACCACCATAACCTCCTCAGCCATAATTACAGTGCTGGAGGATTTCCGGGAGAATCAGGTCATTGGCACACAGGATGTGCAGAAAACCCTCGACTGCAAGGAAACAAAGGCTCTCAGAATTATTACAGAAATGAAGAAAGCCGGGATTATTGTTGCAATTTCCGGTCAGGGCAAAGGACGGTACATTCTGAATGTGTCCGAAGATAAGAGGTAACCAGAATGGAGCATAAAGGCACTGTCTATATTGAGACACCACGACTTATTTTACGAAGATTTAATGAGAACGATGCCATTATGGCGTATAGAAACTGGGAGAGCGATGCAAAGGTTACAGAGTTTTTACGGTGGGAGACATACGATGATCCTTCTGAAACAGAGCGGGTAATTGCTGAATGGATCTGCTCTTATAATGAGCCGACTTTTTATCAGTGGGCTATTGAACTGAAGGAGATCAGTGAGCCGATCGGCAGCATCTCTGTTGTGGAGCAGGATGAAGAACGTACAAATAAAGTCCATATTGGATACTGCATCGGTAGCAGATGGTGGCATCAGGGAATAACCACAGAGGCATTTAAGGCAATCATTCCGTTTCTTTTTAACGAGGTTAAAGCAGACAGAATTGAGTCACAGCATGATCCGGATAATCCGCATTCAGGGGATGTAATGAAAAAATGCGGTCTGAAATATGAGGGAACACTACGGAAGTCTGACTGGAGTAACCGGGGTATTGTAGATGCATGTATGTATAGCCTACTTCGAGAGGAGTGGCTTGCGGAAAGAGTTTGAAACCTTTTAACGATAGCACACATTTTAACGATTGCAGAAAGGGGTGTCGCTTTTGAGCACTTGCACAGCAACAGCATATAAGATCAGTGCCTTTCGGCGGCCAGCTTTCAGGGCATCGGACAGGAGAAAAGCCCAGAAATCAAGCGGTTTCCGGGCTAATGGTACATATAAGGCTTGTATCAAAGATTGCGTCTTGTTAGATCCTTGTTGTGGATCCGGAGGATTTTTCCTTGCTGCACAGGCGTTTATTGCGAATCCGGAGAACTATACTCTTGGTAAGCGGTAAATAATCGGCGTCTTATAATTAGCCCCTTATTCTGGTAGTATTGT